>JAGAFQ010000087.1 GCA_017612495.1 Clostridia bacterium | reverse complement strand
TGCAAAAAAAGACCCGAAAAATGCCGCGATCTATCACGAAAACGCTGAAAAATACATAGCGGAACTCGAAAAGACAGACGCACTTTTTGAAGCTTTGGCAAAGGAATATCAAGATAAAACTTTGATTTTTGCAAGTGAATTTCCGTTTTTGTATTTTTGCAGGGAATACGGTTTTGACTTTGCTGCGGCATACGATACATGCTCCGAGCATTCCGAGGCAAGCCCCGCGCGCGTCGCCGAACTCATAAAGACCGTAAAAGAAGAGAATATCAAAACCGTTTATTATAAAGAGCTTTGTTCCGTCGATCTTGCATCGACTATCTGCCTTGAAACGGGCGCAAAAATGAGTTGTCTTCATTCCTGTCACAATCTTTCAAAAGAAGATTTTGACTCCGGTAAGACGTATTTGTCAATTATGAACGAAAATGCGCAGATCCTTTGTGCGGAGGTAAAACAGTGAGTCTTCTTACACTTGATTCCGTAACTCTCGGTTATGACGGAATTCCCACGGTCAAAAACGTATCGTTTTCTGTTGACAAGGGCGACTTTATTTCCGTGCTCGGCAAAAACGGAACGGGGAAAAGTACGCTTATAAAGGGAATTCTCGGTCTTTTGTCTCCCATTTCCGGCAATATCGATTGCAAGATAGAGCGCCGAAAAATAGGATATCTTCCGCAAAAATGCTATGTTGCGCCGTTCTTTCCGGCAACGGTCGAAGAAGTGATCGAATCTTCTATCGTGCAGGGCTTCTTTTTCAGCGACCGCAAGCAAAGAAAAAAAGATGTTTTGGGCGCGGCTGAGCTTTGCAACGTTGAGGGCTTGCTCAAAATGCCGTTTTGCGGTTTATCGGTGGGCCAGCAGCAGCGCGCGCTTATAGCACGTGCGATTTGTGCAGGAGCGGAGCTTATCATCCTTGATGAGCCGATAGCGAGCCTTGACGCCATTGCCGCAGGCGAAATATACGATATTCTCGATGAGATGCGTCAATGCGGTTCATCGATAATCATGATCAGTCACGATCTTCCGAACGCAATGAAATTTTCAAATAAGATCCTGCACATGGACCACACCTCTGAATTCTTCGGCTCGGTCGAGGAATATAAAGTAACTCGCTTTTATTCTGAATGGGGAGGTATCGAATGAACGCATTTTCAAAGTTTTCAGAACTCATTCAGTACGGATACATGCAAAGGGCGATAATCGTCGGAACGCTTGTTTCTCTTTGCTCATCCTTGCTCGGTGTAACGCTGGTGTTAAAAAAGTTTTCAATGATAGGCGACGGACTTTCTCACGTCGGCTACGGCGCTGTCGCAATAGCGCTCTGCTTTTCGGTCGCTCCCTTAAAAATCGCCATTCCTCTTGTGCTCGTTTCGGCGTTTTTTCTTTTGAAAATTTCAGAAAACTCCAAGTTCAGCGGCGACAGTGCAATAGCCGTGATATCGTCAGCATCCCTTGCCATAGGCGTTGCCGTAAACTCCCTCTCGGGAGGCACGAGCGCGAATATCAACAGCTATATGTTCGGCACCATTATGTCGATAGGCAAAGACGATCTTGTTTTGAGCATCGTTATGCTTTCGATAGTCATTTCGCTTTTCATATTCGGTTTTCGCCACATCTTTGCCATTTCCTTTGACGAGAACTATTACCGCGCAGTCGGCGGCAAAGCAGAGCTTATGAATGTTTTGATCGCAGGCGCGACCGCGATAACCATAGTGACGGGACTTAAGATCATGGGCGCCATGCTGATATCGGGACTTATCGTATTTCCCGCGCTTTCCGCTATGCAGAACATCAAGAGCTACAAGGGCGTTTTCATCGTTTCGGGTACATTTTCTGTTTTGGCATTTTTGCTCGGAATATTCATTTCATCCGTTTTCGATATGCCCACGGGCGCATCGATCGTTATCGTAAACGTCGCCGTTTTCATCGTATCTTATCTTGTAAAACTTATACGGTTCGGCATCCGTAATGCCAAAGCAAAAGTATGAGATACGAAAGAAAAGATATTATCGGCGATATTGCCTCCGCCCTCATCGTTATGCGCAAGACCTCATCTTTTGAGACCTTTGCCAAAAACCGCGAGATCGTGTTTTCAAAGATCGAAGAATCAAAGAGTATGGGCGGTATGTTTTGCTATATGCGAGCCTACCGTATCAAAAGATGCGTTTTGAGTCAGGAGGATGAACTGTTTTCACTTCTCATCGAGCGCTCCGAAAAACGTTTCGGCAAGAGAAAAACTCTTGATCTTTTAGAGCGGTACAAAGATATTCTGCCTTTGAAGATAAAGAAAAAGTACGGCTTTGCCAAAGACGGCAAAAGATATCTTTACTGCTATGTGAGATTTTCAGACGGCGGAAAATCTTATTGCTATATTTACGATGACAAGAATATAAAAGTCGGTATGAGAGTTTTGGCGCCTGTCGGAGAGCACGATGAAACGCACGAGGGAGTCGTTGTTAAAACCGCAAAATTTTCATACGATAACGCACCTTTTCCCGTTGCATTGACAAAGCATATCATTTCAATATCCGATTAAGACGGCGCTTGCCGTCTTTTTTCTTGCAATAATCGCAAAGAAGAGAAACGATCATTATGATGATCCAAAAACCGGCGCCGATATTTTCGGCATAAAATGTGGTAACACTTTCTTTGAGTTCGATCTTAAAGATATCGAGCAGGATCTTTGCGTTTGCGGCAGCCAACAAAGCCGTTGCCGCTTTGAAATGCAAAGTCTTTTTTATGTTTATTTTTTCATTTGTCAGCATCATTGCCTGCGAGAGCAGAGAAATGCCGCAAAAGGCAAGAGAAAATGCCGATATGCAGATCGATATGGTTTTTGCTCCAAACGCTTCACAAACGGCATTTTGGGCGCTTGAAAACTCTAAAAATATGTTTATTGCCGCAGATATCATATCCGAATGTGAAATTCCCGATATCAATTTTGAAAAAACCGCGCACAACAAAGTGAAGAACGCTATTGTTCCGCAAAGGGAAACCGATGCTGTCGAAGCATCTTTTATTGATTTCGATATGTTTATCAAGAATGGCGCTTTGCCGTTTTCTATGCTAATCTTTCCCCTTGTGTTAAAAATCTTGAACGAAGCGACTGCGATATATGATAGCAGCACCGATGCAAACAGTATTATACCGACTTTATCGGAATGATAAATGTTTTTTCCCACGTGGCCGAATATGTAAGCAAAGCCGGGGCTTATGCAAAACGGAAATATATCTTCGTATTCCTTTTTTGTTATTGCCCCTTGATCTTTAGATGCGTTAAGAATGATAAGCGCTACGGGAAAGCCGAGAAATAAGCCGATTATGACTGTAAGTATGCAAAAAATGGGCTTTGCAAAGTCAGAAAAACAGTTTGCGATCTTTGCAATAATGCTTATTGCGGCTCCGCTGTCACAAAGAATAAACGCCGATGCCGAAACGGGAAAAATGAGCGGTACTATGCTTTTTGCCGAAAAATCAAGGCTTGCGCCGATAATATCGCTTGTGTATTTTGGGTTTTTCATAAAAAATGCAATCAAAAGAATGCCGCAAAAGCCGATGGCCAAGTTTTTTATCGAAATCTTCGATGTCATATCATATCACCTTTGAAAATATAGTAAACCGATAACATTTTACAAAAAGGGTGTCGGTTTTATGAATAAGAGAAAAAATGCCGCTTCCGAGATGAAGCCGTCAATATCAAATGCCATAGGTCTTTATCCCGTTTTCTTTGAGATCGATGACTTCAAAAAGGTCAAAATTGACGGCAATCTTTCTTTGATCAAATATGATGAGAATAACATCGTTTTTTCGCACAGATCCAAAAAAATCGAAATAACGGGGCGGGGACTTATAATTTCTGACTTTTCATATCACGATTTCACTCTCTGCGGTGAAATTAAGGGAATAAATTTGATTGATTGATTTACAAACGGGAGAAAATGTGATATGATTATCATGAGAATATTTATGTGGTTTTTCGGCATCGTAAAGATCAAAATACCGAAAAGCTCTGCATCTTTCGTATTT
>JAGAFQ010000086.1 GCA_017612495.1 Clostridia bacterium | reverse complement strand
CTCTCTCACCCTTCGGGTCCGAGAGTACGAATCTTTCTATGCCAATAAAAAAAGGCACCTATGGTGCTATGAATATTTGTGTTCGGCGAAACAATACTACATAATATAGATTGCTCCATATGCACATATCTTGCTCTTACTTCGCAAATATTCCGTTTTCGCACGCGAAATGCGATATTTTTAATATCGCAAGGAATATTTGTGTTCGGCGAAACAATACTACATAATTTTGATTGTTACATACGCCGAACTGTCGCGCGCCAAGCCGCTTGCACCACTGCGGCAATAGTCGTCTTGCGCCCTCATTCTTCGGGCTCAATACTCCTTTGCTCAGTGGGCAGTAAGTGCGCTTCTTCCGCCACCGGCGGCGCGCCCTGACTGCCTCTCTCTCACCCTTCGGGTCCGAGAGTACGAATCTTTCTATGCCAATAAAAAAAGGCACCATAGGTGCCTTTTTTTATTGGCGGAGAAGGAGAGATTCGAACTCTCGAACCCTTTTACAGGTTACACGATTTCCAGTCGTGCGCCCTCGACCAGCTAGGCGACTTCTCCAAAATCAAAGCGGCGCTTTTGCACATCGCTTTGATATTATAGCATTATTCTTTTGCAAAATCAAGAGTAAATTTCACAAATCGCATTAAATCTTGACTCTTATTATATTTTGCGTTGCGGCAGTCTTCACATCGACGTCGAAAATCACGCCGTCGCACGAAATATCTCCCTCCGCCACGCGATAGCTGACGGGCCGTTTTGTCATAAAGCGGCGAATGGCACGCTCCTTATCCATACCCAAAACGGAATCGCAAGGACCGCTCATTCCGATATCGGTGATATATCCGACACCGTTTTGCAAAATCGTCTCATCGGCAGTCTGAACGTGCGTATGAGTGCCGAAAAAGACCGCCAGACGCTCGTATTTTTCTGCAAGATAAAGCGCAAGCGCCCGCTTTTCGGCAGTCGCCTCGGCGTGAAAATCAATGATCGAAATATCCTCGCCGTCGTCTTGCGAAAGAATTTTATCGGCGGCATAAAACGGGCTTTCATAAGAATCCATAAACGCCGTGCCGATAAGATTTATCACCTTGATCTTTGCAAAAAAGGCGTCAAAGACACAATATCCCTCACCCGGAGCATCGCCGGGATAGTTAAGCGGGCGAATGACGTTTGCGTTTTCGTTCAAAAGATCGCTCGTATCTCTGCCGTTCCATATATGGTTGCCGCCCGTTATTACGTCGGCGCCCGCCAAAAACAGTCTGTCGGCGCCCGCCCTTTCGATGCCGTTGCCCGAAGCGGCGTTTTCGCCGTTTATAACGGTAAAATCTATCTTATTTTCTTTTTTGAAAAGTCCGAGTTTTTTTTCGAGATACGAAACGGTATTTTCGCCGACAACGTCGCCCAAAGCAAGTATTCTCATATTTTTTCTTTCTAAGATGTAAAAAGCAAAGTGAAAAACACTTTGCTTTTTCATCGATTATTTTGCGTAATCCGTAACGCGGCTTTCGCGAATAAGGCTGACCTTGATCTGTCCGGGATATTCGAGCTCGTCTTCTATCTTCTTGACGATATCGCGTGAGATCGTGACCATTTCTTCGTCGTTGACCTTTTCGGGTTTGACCATTATGCGGATCTCTCTGCCTGCCTGAACGGCAAAAGATTTTTCGACACCGGGGAAGCTGTTCGAGATGGCTTCAAGCTTTTCAAGACGCTTGATGTAGTTTTCAAGGTCTTCTCTTCTCGCGCCGGGGCGTGCAGCCGAAATATCGTCTGCGGCATCGACGATGAGCGCAACGAGTGTCTGCGGTTCAACGTCGCCGTGGTGAGATTCGATGGCGTGGATGACCTCGCGGTTTTCTTTATATTTCTTTGCGATATCAACACCGAGCTGAACGTGTGAGCCCTCTACCTCTTGTGTCAAAGACTTGCCGATATCGTGCAAAAGTCCCGCGCGCTTTGCAAGGGTGGAATCAATGCCGATCTCATCGGCTATCATACCTGCGAGCAGAGCGACCTCAATAGAATGGTTGAGCACGTTCTGACCGTAACTCGTGCGGAATTTGAGTCTGCCGAGGAATTTGACAAGGTCGGGATGCAAGCCGTTTACGCCTACCTCAAAGCAAGCGCGTTCGCCGGATTGCTTGATGACTGCCTCAACTTCTCTTTTTGACTTGTCGACCATTTCTTCGATGCGTGTGGGATGTATTCTGCCGTCGCCGATAAGTTTTTCAAGCGACAGGCGGGCGATCTCACGGCGTATCGGGTCAAAGCTCGATATCGTGATTGCCTCGGGCGTATCGTCGATGATAAGGTCTACACCCGTAAGCGTTTCAATGGAGCGGATGTTTCTGCCCTCACGGCCGATGATCCTGCCCTTCATTTCATCGTTGGGAAGAGGCACTACCGAAACGGTAGCCTCAGATACGGTATCGGATGCAAGACGCTGGATCGCCAATGTGACGATGTTTCTTGCCTTTTCGTCGGCTTCGTCTTTGATCTGCTGTTCGATCTCGATGATCTTTGCGGCAGCCTCGCGCTTTACGTCGTCTTCGATCTTGGCGATAAGCTGTGCTTTTGCCTGTTCAACGGTAAGTCCCGAAACCTCTTCAAGAGTTTTTAACTGCTTTTCTTTGATCTTTTTGATCTCTTCGTTGAGATCGGAATTTTCTTTGATCTTTTCGTTTAAGGTTTCTTCTTTCTTTTCGAGAGCTTCGGTCTTGCGGTCGAGCGCTTCTTCTTTTGCAACTGCGCGTCTTTCGAGCTTTGAAACGTCGTTTCTGCGTTCGTTGAGTGCGCGTTCTGATTCATTCTTCAAGCGTACGATCTCTTCTTTCGCTTCAAGAAGAGCTTCTTTTTTCTTCGTTTCCGCGATTTTTGTTCCGTCATCGATTATGCGTTTTGCCTGTTCTTCGGCAGAGCCTATTTCAGCTTCGGCAACTTTTTTGCGATATGCAATACCGGCAAAAACTCCGGCGGGAATGCCGATGATAAGCGATATGACGGCTGTAAGTACATACTGTAACATAAATACACCTCCTTGATTTGGGCTTTTGAATGGTAAATTATTT
>JAGAFQ010000085.1 GCA_017612495.1 Clostridia bacterium | reverse complement strand
TTCTTCTATGAGCACGTATTCGAGCACTTCCCCCTGCATTTGCTGTGTTATTTGCTGAAGCAGAGTTTTGTAGTCTTTCACTTTGTCGTCGTCTCTGTCGATCTCCCAAAGAAGAAACGGCATCAAAAACTGCTTTGTCGGCTCTTTTCCGCCGTCGATATACATAGCCGCCAAAAGCGCTTCAAAGGCATCGGCAAGGATCGATTTGCGGTTTCTGCCGTCCATCATTTCCTCTCCTCTGCCCAGATACAGATAGTCGCCGAGCGATATTTTTTTGGCATAGAGATAAAGCGCGTTTTCGCACACGAGTTTCGCTCTTGTTTTGGTGAGCATTCCCTCGGGCATCTGACTGTCGCGCGAATAGAGATATTCACTTGTGATTATTCCCAAAACGCTGTCGCCGAGAAATTCCAAGCGCTCGTTGAACGGCAAAAGCTTGCCGTCGCGGGAATGGACCTCGTTGGAATATGATGAATGAGTCAGCGCGTTCACAAGCAAAGATTTATCTTTGAATGTGTAGCCGAGGCTCTCTTCAAGAAAAGAATATGAAACGGGATATGCTTTATCACTCATTGATAACTGCCTCATTTTTCTGATATCGCTTGTTCGTATATTCGCAGATGTCGTCGATAACTCCGGTCTCGACAAACGCTTTTGCCTGGCGCAAAGCATTCTTTATCGCCTGCGCATCGGATGAGCCGTGCGCCTTGATAACGGGCTTCGATATGCCCAAGATGGGCGCGCCGCCGTATTCTGACGCATCAAAGCTCTTTTTGAGTTCGGCTATTTGTTTTTTTACGATAAGAGCGGAAATTTTCGTGAAAACGTTTGCCAAGAACAATCCTTTGAGTTTTTTCGAGAAAAACTTTGCCATGCCCTCTGAATATTTCAAAACGATGTTGCCTGAAAAGCCATCGCAGACGAGCACGTCGCAGACGCCGAAGGTGATATCTCGTGCCTCGACGTTGCCGACAAAGTTAAGATCCGATCCTTTCAAGAGCTTGTGCGTTTCGACCAACACCTCGGTACCCTTGCATTCCTCGGCTCCGTTGTTAAGAAGCCCTACGCGCGGCTTTTCGATGCCGAATATCTTATTCATATAGACCGAGCCCATAGCAGCGAACTGTTCGAGATATTCGGGGGTAACGTTTACATTCGCGCCGCTGTCGATGAGCAAAAGCGGTTTCTCAAAAGGCAAGACCGTGGCGATCGCTCCCCTGCGTATCTTGGGTATCGTGCGCACTATCATACTCGCACCGATGACCATAGCACCGGTTGAACCCGCGCCGACGAAAGCATCGCCGGAGCCGTCCTTCAAAAGGCGCATGGCGACTGCGGCAGAAGATTCTTTCTTCGCGCGCATTATCGAAAAAGGATCTTCGCCCATTTCGATGATATCATCGGCATTTTGTATTTCTATCTTATCTTTGATTTTTGCATATTCGGGGATTTTTGACAAATGCTCCAAGATAACGTTTTCGCGTCCGACAAGAACGGTGTTTATGCCGTATTCGGAAGCCGCCAAAACCGCACCTTTGACAATTTCACCGGGAGCGTTGTCTCCGCCCATGGCATCAAGAATTATTTTCAAGGTCGTACTCCTTTCGGAAAGCAAGTTTTATATCGTTTTGGTCTGCAAAATCGTCAAGAGCCTTGAGCGCGCGCAGACCGAGAGTCTGATTTTTGACGCGCTTGCCGCCCTTGACACGGTATCCGAGCTCGGGCACGATGCCGAAATTGGCATTCATCGGCTGGAATTTTGCGCCGACGGGACTGCCCTCGCTTATGTATTTTGCCATAGCTCCGATGACCGTGGTATCGGGAAAAATAAGTTTATCCATTGACAGCGCGCGCCTTGCGGCGTTCATACCCGCGACGATGCCGGAAGCGGAGCTTTCGATATATCCCTCGACGCCCGTCATCTGACCGGCAAAAAAGATATTGCCGTTTTTCACCATCGAATAGTCGGCGTCAAGCACTCCCGGGGAGTTAATAAACGTGTTGCGGTGCATAACTCCGTAACGCAAAAATTCTGCATTTTCAAGTCCCGGTATCATGCCGAACACTCTTTTTTGCTCGGAAAACGTTAAATGAGTTTGAAATCCGACGATGTTATACATCGTTTTTTCTTCATTTTCCGGACGAAGCTGCACTACGGCAAAAGGAGTTATATCGGTGCCGGGATAAGGAAGTCCCACCGGCTTTAACGGACCGAAAAGAAGCGTGTCTTTGCCGCGTTTTGCCATGACCTCGACGGGCATACATCCCTCAAAGACCTCGAGCTTTTGCGCCTCTTTGTCAAAATCGTGCAATTCAGCCTCTTTCGCCGTACACAGATTTTGCCAAAAAGCGGTATATTCCTCTTCGTCAAACGGGCAGTTTATATATGCCGCATCGCCTTTTTGATAGCGCGATGCAAAATATGCCTTTGAAAAGTCTATCGAGTCGGCGGAAACGATGGGTGCTGCCGCATCGAAAAAGTGCAAACAGTCAAAGCCGAGTTTGCTTTGCAAATATTTTGTCATATCATCCGAGGTCAAAGGTCCCGTTGCGACAACTGTAATGCCATCGTCGGGTATGCTCGTGACCTCTTTTGAAAAGACGGTTATATATTCATTTTGACGTATTGCGTTTGTGATATAAGACGAGAACAGTTCGCGGTCGACCGCAAGTGCCGTTCCCGCAGAGACACGGCATTTTTCAGCCGATTCGAGAACTATCGAGCCGAGTTTTCTCATCTCTTCTTTCAACACTCCGACCGCGTTTGACAATTCATCGCTTCTGAGTGAGTTTGAGCAGACGAGCTCGGCAAAATTTTCGGAATGGTGCGCGGGTGTGAACTTTTGGGGCTTCATCTCGAAAAGATTGACATATACGCCCGCCTTTGCCGCGGCAAGCGCCGCTTCACATCCGGCAAGTCCCGCGCCTATGACGTTTATCGTCGGTTTGTTCTGCATCGTAATTTACCGAATATCAGTCTTCATTGCGGCGATAGTTGCAGCCGTCTTTTTTGCAGAACACATATTTTGCTCCCTTTTTGCGATAAAGCAAAGAGCCGCATTCGGGACACTTTTCTTCAAGGGGCAGATCCCACGATGAGAACTTGCATTCGGGATATCTTTGGCAGCTGTAAAAGACCATATGGTTCTTGCTGTGCTTGGTGACGATATCGGCGCCGCATTCGGGGCACTTGACTCCTATGGGCTTGAGTATCGGCTTTGTATTGCTGCATTTGGGATAGTTTTCACATGCCATAAACGTGCCGAAACGTCCCTGGCGGATAACCATATCGGCACCGCATATCTCGCATTTTTCGCCCGTCTTTTCGACCTTTTTCGGCTCTGCTGTCTTGCCTGCCGTCGCCTTTTGAGCATCGAGCGGCTTTGTGTTTTTGCAGTTGGGATAGTTCGGGCAAGCGGCAAATTTGCCGTAGCGCGAATTCTTGATTATCATCTTTGCGCCGCACTTTTCGCAGATAATATCGGTCTCTTCAACGGGCAACTTGACCTTATCTTCGGGCACCGACTTGTTGGCGTTTTCGAGTTCCTTTGCAAAGTCGCCGTAAAAATCGCCGAGCACTTTGGTTATAGTCGAATCGCTGTGTTCGATTCCGTCGAGTTTATCTTCCATATCGGCAGTGAATGTGTAGTCAACGATCTTGGGGAAATAGCGGAGCATAAGCTTGTTTGTGATCTCACCGAGAGACGTTGGCTTGAGCGCCTTGCCGTCACGAACGACGTATTCGCGCGAAATTATCGTTGTGATGATAGGCGAATAGGTGCTCGGTCTGCCTATGCCCTTTTCTTCGAGAAATTTGATGAGCGAAGCTTCGGTGTATCTTTGCGGAGGCTCGGTGAAATGCTGATTCGGAACGATGTTTACCGCCTTGAAGCTATCGCCCTCGGCAAGCTTTGCAAGTGCGGAATTCGGCTGTGAATTCTCTTTTTCGCCGTCGGTATCATCGTCGATATCGCGATATATCGCCAAATATCCCTCGAATCTGACAGTCGAAGAATGAGCGCGGAAAATGTATTTATCAGCCTTAACGTCGACAGATACGGTGTCGAGTTCGGCAGAGCTCATCTGGCTGGCGATAAATCTTTCCCAAATGAGTTTGTAAAGCTTATATTGGTCGGAAGACAAGAGCTTGCGTATACTCTCGGGAGCGAATTTCAAGCTTGCGGGACGGATCGCTTCGTGCGCATCCTGCGCGTTCTGCTTGCTCTTATATACGTTTTGCGTTTTCGGATAGTATTTTTCGCCGTATTTGCCGACGATATATTCGTGCGCCGATGCGGCAATTTCAGATGAAATGCGCAAAGAGTCCGTACGCATATAGGTGATAAGACCCTGCACACCGCCGTTTGACGCTCCGAGATCAACGCCTTCGTAAAGCTCCTGCGCTATGCGCATGGTGCGCTGTGACTGAAAACCGAGTTTTCTCGACGCATCCTGCTGGAGAGTTGAGGTGATGAACGGAGGCAGCGGATGTTTGATCTTCGGTGAGCGACGGATACCGCAAACGGTGAATTCCTTGCCGTCGACCGCCGATTGGATCTTGTCTGCATCTTCTTTTGACGAAAGATCGATCTTGCCCTTTTGGTCGCCGTAGAACGAAACGGTGAATTTTCCGACCTTGCCGGAAAGTTCTGCGTCGATCGTCCAATATTCACTCGGCACGAAATTTCTTATTTCTTCTTCACGCTCGACGATAACTCTTGTGGCAACGGACTGAACACGTCCGGCGGAAAGTCCGCTCTTGACGGTCTTCCAAAGGAACGGCGAGAGCTTATAACCGACTATGCGGTCAAGAATACGGCGAGCCTGCTGTGAATTGACAAGCGCCATATCGATGTCGCGCGGATTTTTAATGGCGGTCTTGATGGCGTTTTTGGTGATCTCGTTGAATGTGACTCGGCGAGTCTTCGACATATCGAGTTCAAGCGCGTTCGCCAAGTGCCACGATATAGCCTCTCCCTCACGGTCAGGGTCCGTTGCGAGATAAACGTATTTCGCGCTTTTTGCCTCTTTTTTGAGCATTTTGATAAGGTCGCCCTTACCTCTTATGTTGATGTATTTTGCTTCAAAGTTGTTCTCGATGTCGATGCTAAGAGAGCTTTTGGGCAGATCTCTGACATGGCCCTTCGATGCGACGACCTTATAGCCGCTTCCGAGATATCCTTTGATGGTGCCTGCCTTTGCAGGAGATTCAACGATTACCAGATTTGCCATAGTTTGACCTTTGCTTTCGTTTTGGCGAAAGCTTCCTTTCTTTTTGTTCGGGATCGGGGAAGATTTGCAAGACAGTCGGGAAAACGGGTCTTAAAATCCATTCCTCTCGTAATATAAAGTTTAATTGACGCGGCCGTATTTGCCGCCTGCTTTTGCCGTGGCAACACCCATTATTTCAAGCATCGTGAGTTCCGTCAAAACGTCTGAAACGGGGACGCCGAGCGAATCTGAAATGTCATCAGACGTCATATCGGCGACAAGCAGATCTACGATCTTCTTTTGAAGTTCGTTCATCGAGCCCGTATCTATCGGCCTTTCTTCTTTGACGGTTTGCTTTTCGGCAGTATCTTTCGGCTTTTTTGACGGCTTTTTGTCAAGTTTTCGTGACGGATATGCTCCGCCGAGCGTTGACTCGAATTCAAAAAGCTCCTCTATTCTTTTATCGTTTCTTTGCCGTGAATAGAAATGCTTTTTTGTCACGTCGCCGCAAGAGTATGAAAAACGGTATTTTGCATCGTATTCGGCGAGTATATCGGAAGCCGAGGTGAAAGCCGATGCGCCGTCGTGTATCAGCCGATTTGATGCAAGATAATTCGACTTATCGGCATCGCCCGGCAAAACGAAAACGTTTCTGCCTATATCTTCGGCGACGGAAGCGGTGATAAGAGCGCCGCTTCTTGCCGGTGCTTCAAAGACCGCTATGCAATCGCAAAGTCCGCTTATTATGCGGTTTCTGCGCGGAAAGTTTTCGGGCATCGGTGTCGTTTCGGGTGCAAATTCGCTTATGACGCATCCCTCGCGGCACAGAGTTGCCATAAGATCGCGATGACCTTTCGGGTATGCGTGCATAAAGCCGCAGCCTATCACCGCCACGGTATCTCCGCCGGAATCAAGTGCGGCAAAATGGCAGATGCCGTCGATGCCTTTGGCAAGTCCGCTGACAATAACAGCCCCTGCGCTTGCAAGATCATATACCGTTTGATATGCCATTTTCGCGCCGTATTCCGAAAGGCGGCGAGTGCCGACCGTTCCGACGCAAAGACGGTTTTTGAAATCGGGCAGTTTGCCCTTGTAGTATAAGACTATCGGCGGATCTTTGAGTGACAAAAGCGATCGCGGATAGTCTTCGTCTTTTATTGACACGATGCCGATCTTATAGCGATCGCAAAACTCCGAGATCTCTTCTGCCTTTTGGAGCGGCGTTGTCAAAAGACGGCGTCTTGCGCTTTGAAGGGGCAGGTCGGATGACGTGACGTTTTCGGCGTTATCATAGACGCCGCGGGCATCGCCATATTCGTTCAGAAGCGATAAGAAAGGGGCTGTGCGCGTTTGCGCGACCAAACCGAGCCATATATCGTAAATATGAGCCAAAATCCTGCCCCCCCTCACTTTATTTTTTCATTTTTGATGTTTCCCACATTAAGATGGATGCCGCAACGGAAGCGTTGAGCGATTCCATATTCGACATTTCGATAATGACACATCCGTCGGAAGATGCCATTACCTCTTTTGTAATGCCGCTACCCTCGTTGCCGACAACGAAGACGGTGTTTTTCTCTATCTCAAAAGAGCCGAGCTTTTCGGCATCGTCTGAAAGCGCGGCACATATCACGCGGTATTTTGCCTCTTTGAGCGACTTGATATACGCGCACATATCGCCGCAGACCGAAATGTTCGTTTTGAACACGGCACCCATGGAGGCGCGTATGGTTCTTTGGTGATATATATCGGCGCAGCCCTTTGACAAAACTATCTTGTCATATCCGAATGCGGCGGCGCACCTGATGATCGTGCCCAAATTTCCCGGATCCTGAATGTTTTCAAGCAAAAAAATACGCTCGAATTTTCCGTTTTGCAAATTTTCATATATAATTGTATTGAAAAAATGCGATTTGTCAATATATTTTGCCACGCACAGTATTCCCTGCGGTGCGTTTTCGCACGAAATGCCCCCGTAAAGCGGATCGGGTATCACATACAAAATATCGTCATAAGCGCAAAGATCGGACTTATATTCAGAATATCCGCTTTCGCTTGCAAAAATGTATTCAAGCTCGACTTTATTATCTTTTGCCTCGCAAAAAAGTTTTATGCCCTCGAAGATGAAAAGTCTTTCGGCATCGCGGTATTTCTTATCCTGCAATTTCTTTGCGAGCGCAATTTTCGGGTTCGATTTTGAAGTGATATATTCCATATTGACCTCCGTTTGCGCGTTTTTTGAAAACAGTGATATAAAAAAGCAAAAACCAAAGCGCGTGCGCGCTTTGGTTTTTTATTGTCTTATAATGCGGCTTTTGCCTTTTCGACGAGAGATGCGAATGCTTCTTTATCTGAAACAGCGAGTTCAGAAAGCATCTTGCGGTTGAGATCGATGCCCGCCTTTTTGAGTCCGTGCATAAACGTTGAATAGTTGATGCCGCAGACCTTGCACTGTGCGGAAATTCTTGTGATCCAAAGTGAACGGAAATCTCTCTTTTTGAGCTTGCGGCCGATAAAAGCATAGTTGCCGCTCTTCATTACGGCTTCTTTAGCCATCTTGAAGTGCTTGCTCTTTGCGCCCCAATAACCCTTCGCTGCTTTAAGTACTTTATTTCTTCTCTTGCGCGTCATCATAGCGCCTTTAACTCTTGCCATTTTAAATTGCCTCCTGTATTATCATATTATCTTTTGTGCTTCTTCGCGTTTACGCGTAAGGAAGCAATTTCTTGATTGCCGGTGCCATTGATTCGCTCAGATATGATGCGTGACGAAGTTCTCTCTTGCGCTTTGCGGTCTTAATGCCGAGATTGTGGCGGTGATGAGAGTGATTGAGTTTCACCTTGCCGCTTTTGGTAAGAGTGAATCTCTTAGCGGTAGCTTTATGTGTTCTGATTTTTGCCATGATTTTTTCTCCTTCTGAAAAATAATTTAGAATTCCGTGATACGGAAAAAATTTACATATTGATCACTTGCAAAATAATGATCGTTTCGCGATCACTGTTTTACGTTCGGCGGTGCTAAAACGATGGACATATAACGACCGTCGAGCTGCGGCTTTTTGAGCGCGGCACCTTTGCCCTCGCAGCCTGCCTCGAAACGTTCGAGCACTTCTTTGCCTATGCCCATGTGCGCCATTTCGCGTCCTTTGAACTTGATAACGACCTTGACTTTGTTGCCGTCACCCAAAAATCGATGCGCATGGCGGAGCTTCGTTTCAAAGTCATGTGTGTCGATGTTGCACGAAAGCTGAATCTCTTTGAGTTCAACGACCTGTTGTTTCTTGCGCGCTTCACGTTCTCTCTTGTCGCACTCGAAACGGTATTTTCCGTAATCCATTGCGCGGCAAACGGGCGGTTCTGCGCCGGGAGCGATAAGCACAAGATCAAGATCCTTCGAGTAGGCAACATTTCTTGCCTCGTCGATCGAAACTATGCCGAGTTGTTCACCTTCCGGACCGATAAGACGGACCTCTTTTGCTTTGATCTCGTCATTGATTTGAAGTTCTTTAGCGCTAATAGCTGTACACCTCCAAGAAAAATAAAAAATACGAAAAAGCATCGAACAGCCCTTTCGCATTCATAAAGATACCGCCAAAGCAGTATATCGTTATGAACCGATACGCATATTTGCACATACGGTGAGAACTGTTGTTCCGCTTCATTTTTACCGTGTTATTATATCATCACAAAACGCCTTTGTCAACACATTTTTGCGATTTTTTATAAAAAAATTGACATTTTTGCAAAAACAGTTATAATATTGTTGTAAGTAGGACCGGAACGGACAATCGCGCGGTATTGCGCCGTAAGGTATTATCGTGAGGAAAGTCCGGGCTTCACAGGGCAGGATAACGGATAACGTCCGCCGAAGGTGACTTCCGGGAAAGTGCAACAGAAATAAACCGCCGCGCAAGCGGTAAGGATGGAAAGGCGAGGTAAGAGCTCACCGGCATATTGGTAACAATATTGCAAATGTAAACCCTATCCGAAGCAAAACCCCGAAACATAATGTCTGCCCGGCAGCGCTTTGCGATGTTTGGGGTTGCACAGAGTTTTGCGGCAACGCAAAAACAAGATAGATGATTGTCGATCACAGAACCCGGCTTACAGTTCCGGTCCTATTTTTTATTTTACGGAGAAAACAAAATGCCTATCAAAATCCCAACCGGACTTCCCGCAGAGGAAGTGCTTGAAAATGAAAATATATTCGTCATGACCGAGAACCGAGCTATGCACCAGGATATTCGTCCTTTGCGCATTGCGGTTCTTAATCTCATGCCCACAAAGATAACCACCGAGACGCAGCTCATACGTCTGCTCTCGAATTCATCGCTGCAAGTCGAGCTCACGCTTTTGCACGCATCGAGCCACAAGGCGAAAAACGTGTCGGAGCTTCACATGTCGACGTTCTATAAAGAATTCGACGATATCAAAAACGAGAAATTCGACGGTCTTATAATAACCGGTGCGCCCGTTGAAGATATGGACTTTTGCGACGTTGACTATTGGGATGAGCTTTGCGAAATAATGGACTGGTCAAAAACGAACGTATTTTCGACTTTACACATCTGCTGGGCGGCTCAAGCCGGTCTTTTCTATCACTACGGGGTCAATAAATATCCGCTTGCTGAAAAGATGTTCGGCATTTTCGAGCATTCTCCCCTTTTGCCGAATCATCCGCTGCTCCGCGGCTTTGACGAGACTTTTTTCGCGCCGCATTCAAGACACACCGAAGTGCGCGCAGCCGACGTTGAAAAAATCGAAGACCTCGATATTCTGGCGACCTCAAAGGAAGCCGGTCTGTTTTTGGTCGCTTCGAAAAGCGGAAGACAGGTCTTCGTCTTCGGTCATCCCGAATATGATTTTGACACTCTTGCACACGAATATTTCAGAGACGTCAGCAAGGGGCTGAAAATCAAAATGCCGAAGAATTATTTCCCCGATGACAACTCGTCGAAAAGGCCGAAAAACAAATGGCGCAGTCACGCGCATTTGCTCTTTTCAAACTGGCTCAACTACTTTGTTTATCAGGCAACGCCCTACAACATCGACGGTATCGGAAATTAATGCTCGCATATCTTTTTCGGCACAAACGTTTTTTGTTTTCGCATCAATAACGTCATCACAAGCAAAAGCCCCGCTCGGCGGGGCTTTTTATTATTTATGCGCTTCCAGATATTCGACTATATCGCGTACCGTTATGAACTCGGCAAGTGCCTCATCGGGAATTGTCACACCCATTTCATCTTCAATGGTCATAAGCAGTTGAAGTATATCCAGTGAGTCGGCACCGAGATCGCCCTTGATCTCGGAATCGAGGGTGATATCATCGGCGGATATGCGCAGCTGCGCGGCAAGCGCTTCTTTGACAGCTTCAAACATAGTATTTCTCCTTACATTTCAATGTTCGTTATTTTTTCAAGATCTTCTTCGATCTTTTCACAAAGACGGCTTTTTTCCATCTTATATGCCTGTTCGATACAAACGGAGACTGCCTTTGCGTTGCTGCTTCCGTGTCCCTTTACGATGGTCTTGGCACTTCCCAGCATCACGCTGCCGCCGTAGTTCTGATAGTTCATAAACTCTTTTTCATGCTCGAACATTTTTTTCATGAAGAGTGCTCCGAATTTATACAGTCCGGAGGAATAAATATCTGTCTTTATTTTTTTGAGCAGTTCCAGCGCCGTGCCTTCGGTGGTTTTCACCAAGACGTTGCCGGAAAAGCCGTCGCAAACGACTAAATCATATTCTCCGCTTAGCAGATCGCGTCCTTCCATATTACCGACAAAGCGGATGCCGTCGGTCGATGCCAGAACGGAATATGCTTCTATATGGAGCGTATCGCCCTTTTCGGCCTCTGCACCCACGTTCAAAAGCGCCACTCGCGGATTTTCGACGCCGTACACGTTTTCCAGATAACGACTGCCCATAACGGCAAATTGCTGCAGGTATTCGGGATGACATTCCACGTTTGCGCCGCTGTCGCAGATACCTACGATACCGCCGTTCATAGTCGGCAGGATGGGACAGAATGCCGGACGGCAAACGCCGCGCAATCTGCCCACACGCAGCACCGCCGCGCAGACAAGCGCTCCGGTAGAGCCGATACTCACCATTCCGGAAACCGTATCGTCCTTTCTCAAAAGCTGTACCGCCTTCATCATTGAGCTTTCTTTTTTCAATCGAATGGCATCGGTGGGCTTTTCATTGCAGCCGATGATCTCGGGCGCGTGAACGATGCAGAGCCGTTCGCTCTCGGAAGCACCGGATCTTGCAAGTTCTTCCCTTATGACCGTTTCGTCACCGGTCAGTATCATCGCAAGGTCGTCGTGCTTTTGAAGTGCAGACAGTGCACCGGCGATATTGGCTCCCGGACTTTTATCGCCGCCAAAACAGTCCAAAACGATCTTAACCATTGTTTTCACCTTCCGTCAGAAGTTTTACATAGGAGCGGCGGCGCTTATGCTGTACCGCTTTGAAACGCTTCCATTGATTTTGAATGTTGTAATTCGTTTCAAGATTGAGATTGGTCTCGGCATATTCCACGCCGTCTTCTTTCAGCATACGCAGCAATGCCGCGGAAACGACTGTGCTGACACCGCGGTTGGCATAAGAGGGATCGACGCCGATAAGACCGAGATCTATGATGCGCGGGTGCTTGATGGCGTGCAAGATGCGTATGATTCCGGCAGGTGTCAGCCTGCCCTTGGATCTTTGCACCGCCCGGGCGATCGAGGGAAAACAGATCCCGAGACAGATGATCTTATCGTTTTCATCGAGTATGACTGCCACGTGTTTAAGATCGATGATCAAACGAAAGTTATCGTACATCATTTTTTTCATACCGTCGGTGAAAGGAACGGTGCCATAAAGATCTTTATAGCAGACGTCCAGAAGTTCAAAGAAGCCGTCGCCGTACTTTTTCAGAAAATCGTTGACGCTCTTTGCCCTGCCGATATGAAGATTATAACGTTTCAATATAAAATCGGCCATCTTGTCAAGGCTTCCGTCATCTTCGTCGGGCGCATAGATCATACTTTCCAACCAATCTACCTCTTTACCGTAGCCGCAGTTTTCGATGAGACGTCCGTAATATTCGGCATTGTACTGTTCCTCAAATGTCGAAAGGCGGTCAAAGCCCTCAACGAGCAATCCCTCGCGTTCAAGGTCGGAAAATCCGAGAGGCCCGCAGACGGTATCCATCCCTTTGGATATCGCCCATTTTTCGACAGCCTCAAAGAGCGCATCGGCTACCTCT
>JAGAFQ010000084.1 GCA_017612495.1 Clostridia bacterium | reverse complement strand
TGAATGTGATACTGCTATCCATCTATCGGTTGAGCATATTGGTTTCGAATGGCTGAATTATGACGAAGCACAATCAAGATTAACTTGGGATTCTAATAGAACGGCGCTATATGAGTTAAATTGTCGCTTGTGTGCAGAATAACAAATCCCGGGTTGTCTAATGCTTGAAAATTGAAATATACGAAAGGAGGATGAAAATGACCTATACCAAACAAGTACGGGAATATTACCTGAACAATCAAGACACAGTTTTGGATGTATCGCTTATTTCTTCACGCTGAATGCGACCGTTGACGATTTGCTTTCCTGCTATTCGGACAGCTTGTTTGAAAAGATCATTTCGGAAATCCGCTATCCGTATGCTATGTCGCATTTCGCTTCATAAAAAGCTTGCCGAAAAGCATATCCCGAATACCTGCCCTTCAATTTTCGAGAAAAACGAAAATGCCGGCTTTTGTTTTGTCGGCAAACGTGTTATAATTGATATGTAAATCATAATCCAAAGAGGTAAATTGTGAAAAAGTTACTGTCAAAAGATGATTACGAAGAGCCGATGTGCCTTTTGAATATGCACCCGGAGATCACTCCCATTCCGATCGGGCGGATCATAGAAAAACTTGATTCGTATCTCGATAAGAATAACTATGATGCGGCGGAAAGCCATTTGCGGTATTGGCTCAATGAGGCGGATACGTGTCATGATATGCGCGGAAAACTTGCCGTACTTAACGAGCAGATCGGACTTTACAGAAAAACCGAAAAGGAAAGCGAATGCATTGCTGCCATTAGCGATGCGATTTCTCTTGCGGAGTCTATGAATATGGAAAAATCGGTTACTTACGGTACGACACTTATCAATGCCGCTACGGGATATAAGGCGTTCGGGAAAGCAGAAGAAGCGTTACCGCTCTACCGCAAGGCCCGCGCCATTTATGAATCGGCACTTGATAGCGACGACGGGCGTTTGGGCGGTCTTTATAACAATATGGCGCTGACTCTTTGCGATCTTAATAATTTCTCGGAGGCAGAAGAACTTTATCATAAAGCCGTTTTTGTTATGGAAAAGCAGGAAAACGGCGAACTTGAAGTCGCCATCACCCTGCTTAATATTGCCGATCTTATTGCCGCCCGTGACGGTCTTGAAAATGGCGAGAAAGAAATCGAAAAGCAGCTGCTTGAAGCCGAGAAGCTTCTCTATGCAGACGGTCTTTGCAAAGACGGATATTACGCTTTTGTGTGTGAAAAGTGCGCCCCCGTATTCGGATATTACGGTTACTTTCTGACAGAAGAAGAACTAAATCGGAGAGCGAGGGAAATTTATGAACGGACTTGAACTTGCAAAAGGATATTATGAGGAATTCGGAAAGCCCATGCTTGAAACTGAATTTTCAGACATTTTGCCTTTTTTAGCCGTGGGCTTTGTCGGAAGCGGATCTGAGCATTACGGATATGATGATGAAATATCAAAAGATCATGATTTTGAACCCGGATTTTGTATTTTTCTGCCCGACGAAAATCTGGTCGACAGCAGGCGAGCTTTTCAGTTGGAAAGAGCCTATGCCAAATTGCCGAAAGAGTATGGCGGGATCAAACGTCAAAATATTTCTCCCGTCGGAGGAAACCGAAACGGGGTTATCAGAACGAGCGATTTTTACTTAAAAGCGGTCGGCTCGGCAAACGGGCAACTGTCTTCGGAGCAATGGTTGAGGCTTCCCGATTATGCGTTGGCGGAGGCGGTCAACGGGGATTTGTTCTTCGATAATTACGGCGAATTTTCAAAAATCAGAGAGACTTTGATTTGTATGCCAAATGACATTAAATTGAAGCGTCTTGCGGGAAATCTTTTGATCATGGCGCAGTCCGGACAGTATAATTTTCTTCGCTGCATAAGACACGGTGAGCCGGAGGCGGCGCAGCTTGCCTGTGCGGAATTCGTGAATGCCGCAATGAAAGTGACTTTTTTGCTTCAAGACAGATATATGCCGTATTATAAATGGAGTTTTCGCGCGCTCCGTGAACTCATCGGCACCGAAGAATCGGCAGAAAAACTTTCTTTTTTGCTGTTCGGCGACAACCGCGATAATGCGGTCGCAGAGCACAAATATGACACGATAGAAGAAATCGCATCAGAAACGGTCACGGCACTTCAAGAAAGACAACTGACGAAGGCTATTTGCGGCGATCTTGAAAAGCATGCTTATTCGGTCAACGACAAGATTTCCGACAGCACCGTGCGGAACATGAATATTCTTATTACAATCGGCGAATAGACAAAATCTGCCGTAAAGGATATAAAAATATCGATTTGTTTGAATAATCCATTATACAAAAGCACATCGCTCTGCGATGTGCTTTTGTAATTTAAGAAAATTTTTATCGGTATATCCCTTTTTCTCGTTCCGTTTTGCAAAGCGAGAATTATTCACGTTTTGCTTGACATTTTTCGTTTGGCGGGGTATAATATAAACAATAATGATTATCATTAAAGATCTTATGAAAAGATACAGCAAAAAAAGAGAAAGCATATTAAATTGCATAGCAAATACAAAAGAGCATCCGAATGCCGAGTGGGTATATAATCAATTAAAGCCCGAATATCCGTCATTAAGTCTTGCGACGGTTTACAGGAACATATCGGAATTGATAGCGGATGGCAAGGTCAAGTCGGTTTGCGTCATTAATGATAAGGAAAAATTTGACGGCAACACAATGCCGCATATGCACGCAGTTTGTTCTGTGTGCGGAAAAATTCTGGACATCGAAAACGTTTCAGTACCGAATGAGCTTTTGAAAAAGGCGGAAAGAGAGACGGAATTTGAAGTTTCTTATTCCAATATACAGCTCATCGGAGTTTGTAAGGACTGCCGCGAAAAGGAAAGTGAACAAAGGGACGAAAAATGAGTAATTATATGTTTAAGCTTACCTACGGCTTATTCGTTTTAAGCGTAAATTGCCACAAAAGGGATAATGCGTGTATTATCAACACGGGAATTCAAGTGGCATCTGCTCCCGATAAGATCAGCATATCGGTCTGTAAATCGGATTTTACCGCCGAAATGTTAGAATATACCGATGACTTTACTCTATCGGTCATCAGTCAGGATGCGGATTTTTCGCTGTTCAAAAGATTCGGCTTTCAATCGGGCAGAGACGTTGAAAAGTTTGTGAATTTTGAAGACGTCAAGCGCACGGATAACGGTTGTTACGCGATATTGAGCGGTACTAATTCTTATGTTTCGGCGCATATCGACCGAAAAATAGATTTGGGAACGCACATACTCATCATAGCTACCGTAACGGGCGGCGAGGTTTTATCGACAGTTCCGTCGGCAACGTACGAATATTATCTTGAACGAATAAAGCCGAAGCCGCAGACCGTAACCGAAAACAGCGGGAAAATCGTGTGGCGCTGCCGTATATGCGGCTATGAATACGTCGGTGATGATATGAACGAAGACTTTATATGCCCCGTTTGCAAGCACGGAAAGTCCGATTTCGAGAGGGTAGTGTAAAATTGCCGACAGGTCGGCGTTGATAAAATGTGTAAATAATTTTTTTAAGGAGATATAAATTATGAAAAAATGGAAATGTTTGATCTGCGGTCAAATCGTAGAAAGCGAAGAGCGCCCCGATGCGTGCCCCTTGTGCAAAGCTCCGGGCGAAAAGTTCGTTGAACTTAAAGAGGACGAAACGTCTTGGGCTGCGGAACACGCAGTAGGCATCGCCAAGGATGTGCCCGAAGAGATCAAAGAGGGCTTGCGCGCTAACTTTAACGGTGAGTGCTCAGAGGTCGGCATGTATCTTGCGATGGGCAGAGTCGCCGCTCGCGAGGGATATCCGGAAATCGCCATGTATTGGGAAAAAGCCGCTTTTGAAGAGGCAGAACACGCGGCTAAATTTGCCGAGTTGCTCGGCGAAGTTTTGACCGATTCCACAAAAAAGAACCTCGAAATGAGAGTATCGGCGGAAAACGGTGCAACGGCGGGAAAAACCGACCTTGCAAAGAGGGCAAAAGAGTTGAATCTTGACGCCATCCACGATACCGTTCACGAGATGGCACGCGACGAAGCCCGTCACGGCAAGGCATTTAAGGGCCTGCTTGACAGATATTTCAATAAGTAATTTACATAAAACGCAAAAAGCGGAGATTATTCAAAGATCTCCGCTTTTTGCGTTTTTATATTGAATTTAACATAGATTTTTGTTAAAATACAGTTATAAGGACGGCTGAATATGATCGATTTTTGAAAGGGAAAATGATATGAAAACAAAGGAAGAATTAGGCGCAATAAAAGATGAAGTTAAAGCGCTCAATAAAAAGCTTTCGGAACTTTCCGAAGACGAGCTTAATGAAGTTATCGGCGGCATTGAGTGGCTCAAAGAGGAAAGTTATGATATATATCCCGAGTATGTAATCAGCAAAGAAGCCGTGTTTAAGAAAGGCAGCAGAATGTCGGTGCGTTGGATCACACCGAAAGAGGATGAATAATCATATAAAACGCAAGAAAACGGCGAGCGGGAATTTTGATATTCATTTTAATGCCGTTTTGATTTCATTCTTGCTTTTTTCGATAAAAAAGCATATATTTATAAAAGAATTGAACGAAAAGGGGTTGTAAGAAAGTAAAAACTTCTTTACGGCCCCGAATTTTTAATGAAAATCTTTTCGTCGGCAGAATGGAGTTTTTAATGAACTATAAAAAAATAGATAAAGAAACTTATTACCGAAAAGGCGTGTTCAGGCATTTTTCGGAGGATTGCAAATGCTCGGTCTCGATGACGGCAAAAATCGACGTAACGAAGCTTGCGGAATATTCAAAAGCGACGGGAACTAAATTTTATATCAATTTTCTCTATATCTTATCAAAGGTATTGAATTCGAGAGACGACTATAAAATGGGATATTTGTGGCAAACGGATGAGCTTATTTGTTATGATACGATAAATCCGACGCAGTATATTTTCCACGAGGATTCAGAGACCTGCACGCCCGTTTATTCGTATTACTGCGAAGACTATGATTTATTTTACAAAAATGCCGCAAAGGATATCGAGGACGCAAAAGCGACACGTGAATACGGGCTTGATATGCAAAATCATCCGAATTGGTTCGATGCTTCGTATATTTCGTGGCTTTCTTATGACGCGATGAACATCGAACTGCCCGACGGATATTTGTTCTTTGCACCCATAGTGAATTGGGGCAGATACAAAGAGGAAAACGGAAAACTTTTGATGCCCGTGAGCGTCAGAATGAATCACGCCATTGCCGACGGTTTTCTTGTGGCGAACGTGTTTCGCCTTTTGCAAAGGGAAGCGGATGAATTCGTAAAACGCTGATTTGCATTTTCGTTTTGAAAAACACATTTGTTTATTCTTGTCATTTATGATATAATACAAAAAACGGCGCAGCGCCCGTCTGCTCGGCTTATCCGAGCCGCGAAATGCTGTGCTTTTCGGAAAGACGGTGTGATTTTGGGACTTTTTTATGATATTCTTGAAATAATCGGTACGGTCGCATTTGCCATATCGGGTGCCATCGTCGCTACAAGAAATAAAATGGATATTCTGGGCGTCATCATCCTCGGCACGACAACCTCTGTGGGCGGAGGTATGCTGCGCGACGTTTTGATCGGCAAAAATCCGCCGACGGCGCTTCAAGATCCGCTTTATGCGCTGATCGCTATCGGTGTGTCGCTGATAGTTTTTATACCGAAGGTCAGAAAAATCATCAACACCGATCACTTTTGGCTCATCATCAGCGATGCCGTAGGGCTCGGCACCTTCACCGTTTTGGGACTTGACGCCGCGTCTGACGGAAATTTCTTTATGCAGGTGTTTTTGGGCGTTTTGACGGGTGTCGGCGGAGGCGTTCTGCGCGACCTTTTCGCTCTTGAAAAGCCGATGATCTTCGTTCGCCATTTTTACGCGGCGGCAAGCATCATAGGCGCATCGGTCTGCGCGATAATTTATCCTTATGAGCGAAAGATCGCCATGATCTCGGGGCTTGTCATCATCGTGATACTCAGAGTTTTGGCGGCAAAATTCAAATGGCATTTGCCGAAGGCGGAATAATGGGAAACGGAATAGAGATCGAAAGAAAATTTTTGATAGAATATCCCGATCTCGATATTATATCGGCGCAAAAGGGATATTATAAAAGCGATATTTTGCAAACCTATCTTGCAAAAGAGGGCGCAAGGGTGAGAGCGCGCCGATATGACGGCAAGACCGTATATTACCATACCGAGAAAAAGAAGATCACCGATATTTCGCGCATCGAAAACGAGAGGGAAATTTCAAAAGAAGAATATGACTCTCTTATCAAAAATGCCGATAAGACAAGAAAACCCATCAAAAAGACGAGATTTGTCTTTGAGTTTTCGGGGCACGTATTTGAAATCGACGTTTATCCCTTTTGGCAGGACGTTGCCATTATGGAAACGGAGCTTTCAAAAGAAGACGAAGAAATAGTATTTCCGACTTTTATTAAGATAATAAAAGAAGTGACGCACGACGAAAGATATACGAATGCGTCCCTTGCTAAATTGTAATATACAGCGGATTTAACAGAAGAAGCAAATGAGATTAGAAACACAAAGACTGGTTTTATATACCGTTTCACACGATTCGCACAACATCATCGTTATCGGCACAAACGACTGCGATATGGCGATAGCGGCAAACCGCTTAAAAGAGATAGGCGGCGGAAACGTCATCGTCAAAGACGGCAAGGCGGTCAAAGAAATGCCTTTGCCTCTTGGCGGTCTTATGAGCGATAAAAAGGTTTCGGACGTCGCAAAAATGTGCGAAGACACAAGGGGATACGTTCACGCCTTGGGTGTGCCCGAAAACATCGCTCCGTTTATGAATATGGCATTCGTATCTCTGCCCGTGATACCGCATATAAAGCTCACCACAAAGGGACTTTTCGACGTTGACGCGTTTTGCCCCGTATCGCTGGCAGCGGAATAAAAAGACATTACACAAATAAGGACGAGAAAATATGATCTCATTTGAAAACGACTATTCGACGGGTGCTCACGAAAAGGTGCTAAAGCGTCTTATGGACACGAACAGAATACCGAAAACGGGCTACGGCTGTGACGATTTTTGCGATCTTGCGAAAATGAAAATAAAAGCGGTATGCAAAAACCCCGATGCCGAGATCTATTTTTTGGTCGGCGGCACGCAGACAAATCAGGTAGTCATCGACACGATGTGCGCCCCCTATGAGGGCGTTATCGCCGCAAAGACGGGACACATAAACGCTCACGAGGCGGGAGCCGTTGAATTCTGCGGTCACAAGGTCTTGCCCTGCGGCCATAAAGACGGCAAGATTTCCGCTGAAGACGTTGAAAAATACGTTGACGATTTCTATTCCGAATCAAGCTATGAGCATATGGTCTTTCCCGGTATGGTATACGTTTCGCATCCCACGGAATACGGTACGCTCTATACGAAAAAAGAACTTTCCGATCTTTACGAGGTCTGCCAAAAGCACAATATGCGCTTCTTTATCGACGGCGCGCGTCTTGCCTACGGTCTTTGCGCCGAAAAAACCGACGTTAAGATCGAAGACCTCGGCAGTCTTTGCGACGTCTTCTATATCGGCGGCACAAAATGCGGTGCCTTTTGCGGCGAAGCGGTCGTATTTACGCACTCGAATATGCCCGCCCATTTCAATACGCGTGTAAAACAGCACGGAGCGATGCTTGCCAAGGGCAGATTTTTGGGCTTGCAGTTCGATGCGCTGTTCACAAACGATCTGTATTTTGAAATAGGCCGTCACGCGATCGCAATGGCAAAGAGACTGCACTCGGCCTTTTCTTCGCACGGATATGAATTCTATATAGATTCGCCGACAAATCAGCAATTCGTAATAATGGATAACGAAAAAATGAGATCTCTTTCTGAAAAAGCCGCTTTTTCGGTTTGGGAAAAATATGACGATACGCATACCGTTGTGCGCTTTGTTACGTCGTGGAGCACCTCGGATGACGATATCGCGGAACTTGAAAAACTGTTGTGAGTATTGAGATTTTTACGAATTTGCGGTAAAATACAGATATATTACACAGACGATACGGCAAAAGGAGATGACGGTCATTGAATAAAAAGAAAAGGCATTTGCCCATCGTTGCGTTTTTGTTTTTGGGTTATGCCGTGCTGATTTTGTTCGGCTCTTTGCTTTTATCGCTGCCCGCGGCGCAAAAGGGCGATGCGCCTTATTCTTACGTCGATTGCCTTTTCACCTCTGTTTCGGCGACCTGCGTGACCGGTCTTGTGCCGTTTGATACGGCGCTTTCGTGGTCGCTTTTCGGTCAGATAACGATAATATCGCTGATACAGATAGGCGGTCTGGGCTTTATGACGGTGATAACGCTTATCTACCTCTTTTTCGGCAAACGAATAGGTCTTCACGACCAAAACATTCTCTTTTCGGCACAGGGCGGCTTCGGCATAGGCGATGCCGTGCCGCTTATCAAGCGCGTTTTCGTAATGACTTTTTCATTTGAGCTCATCGGCGCGCTCTTGCTTATGTGGCGCTTTGTGCCCCTTTTCGGAAAAAAGGGAATTTACTTTGCGATCTTCACGTCGATCTCGGCGTTTTGCAATGCCGGCTTTGACGTCTTCGGCACGGGCTCGCTTTCCGCCTTCATAAACGACCCCGCGGTATTATATATTATTTCCGCCATCATCGTGTCGGGAGGCATCGGATTTTTGGTATGGTGGGATATTATCAAAAAGCGCTTACATTTCAAAAAATACACCCTCTATTCAAAGCTCGTGCTGCTCTCAAACGCGGCGCTTATCCTCGGCGGCGCCGTCATATTCTATATTTGTGAATTCACCGATGCGGGCACGGCAGGCGCTTTTGCCGATATGCCCCTAAAATCGAAGATAGCGAATGCCGTCTTTTGCGCGGTGACACCGAGAACGGCGGGCTTTATGTCGGTCGATATGACACGCTTTGGCGGCGCATCGCAGTTTTTGTGTGTCGTTTTGATGTTCATCGGCGGCAACTCCTGCTCGACGGCGGGCGGCGTCAAGGTTTCGACCTTTGTCGTGTTGCTTTCTAACCTCGTCGCTTCTTCGCGCGGCGCAAAAGAGGCAAAGCTTCTCGGCAGAAAGGTGCCCACCGCGACGGTCGAGCTTTCGAGCGCGATATTCTTATCTTATCTCTTATTATCATCTATTGCGGTGATACTCATTGGCTTTTTCGAGCCTCTTGCGTTTGACAAAACGGTATTTGAATGTATCTCGGCAATAGCGACCGTCGGTCTTACCTTGAATGTTACCCCGTCACTTTGCGCGGCTTCAAAAATCGTTTTGATTTTGCTTATGTATATCGGCAGACTCGGCGCCTTTGCGTTCTTTGAACTCATTTTCTCAAAAAGGCAAAAAGAATATATATCTTTACCGGAAGGAAAAATCATGGTCGGTTAGCGTGAAAGTATAATCCCTGCGCATTTACGCACAAAAGTGCCGCAGTATGGCGGCGGAATGGAGTTTAATATGAAAAACGTACTCATAATAGGACTCGGCGAATTCGGCAGACATTTTGCTCATAAAATGGTCGAGCTCGGAAGCGAGGTAAGACTCATCGACGCGGATGAAAACGTCATAAACGCGCTCTCATCTGATTTTGATGACGCCATGATCGGCGATTGCCGAAACGAAAACACGGTATCGCAGCTCGGCGTTTCGCAATATGATATTTGTGTCGTTTCGGTCGGCGGCGACTTTCAGGCATCTCTCGAGATCACGTCAAATCTCAAGGCTTTCGGCGCAAAGTTCATAATTTCACAGTGCGAATCGGATATTCAGAGCAAGTTCTTGCACATGGCAGGTGCCGATAAGACGATCTATCCCGAAAAGGATGCGGCGCAGAGAGCGGCGATAATTTACAACGAAGATAAGCTTATCGACTATATTTCGGTCAGCGACGACTGCAAGATCGGCAAGGTGCTTTTGCCGAAATCGTGGCAGAATAAAACTCTTTTTGAACTTGATATCAGAAGAAAATACAACTTGAACGTCATTGCCGTCGAAAGAGACGGAAAGATCACGACACCTGATGCGAACGTGCCTTTTCTTATCGGAGATATGGTGCTTGTTTTGGGCGACGAAGCATCGCTTCAAAAGCTTTTTGAAATTTGATATTTTCAAAAAAGTCACGGCGCCGCCGTGACTTTTTA
>JAGAFQ010000083.1 GCA_017612495.1 Clostridia bacterium | reverse complement strand
GGCGAGCAGAGCGAGCTCTCGCGCCGAGGGGAGCCCCGAAATTCAGTTTTTGGGGCGGCGATATGCGCGAGTTCCAATTGTAAAACGAAGTTTTACAATTGACAAATTGTTCATATCCCGAATGCGCACGCATATAATAAGACAAGTATCAAGACAAAAGGGGAAAATATGCGCCGTATCATTCTTGCCGTGCTTTTTTTATCCGTTTTGACCGTCTTTGCCGCATCTTGCAGCGCAAACCGTCCGTCGGCACGAAACATACTTGCAAAAATAATCGAAGAGCAAAATACAGATCCCTCTGCGGGAAAACTCTATTTTTGCGATTCGCAAAAAGATATTGCCGAAGACGGATATTTGTCTTATGAAACGAAGCGCTCGCTTTTTGAATCGAAAACCTCGTTCTGCGCCGATTTTGAAAAGCTTGAAGATTTTGCGATCTTTACCTCCGCAAAAACAGATGCCTATGAGATCGATATCTTTTTTGTCAGAAACGGCGAAGATATCCCGTCGTTTGAAAAAATGTTAAATGTCCGTCTTGCGTCGATAAAGGCGGCAAAAAACAGTTTTGATGAAGTATCGCAAAAGAGGATAGCCGATGGGAAAGTTTTAACTCTCGGACGCTGTGTTGCGCTTTTGATAACAAAAGATAACGCCCTCGCCGAAAAAATCATAAAAAGATCCGTGGGATATTTTCTATGAGGACTGACCATAAAAAAATCCGGCGCTTTTTGATAAATGCGCTGATCTTGACGGGCACCTCTCTTTTTTGCCGAACGGTAGGCGTTTCGTTCAACGTCTATCTCTCAAAGAAGATCGGGGCGGGCGGCATCGGGCTTTTTGAGCTTATTGTGTCGGTCTATACCCTCTTTGTGACCTTTGCGACCTCGGGCATCCAATACGCATCAACGCGCTTGATATCAGAGGCTCTGGCAAAAGACGATAAGCCCCTTGCGGGTGCGGTCTTTCGCGCCTGCGTTGCCTTTGCCGCCGTTTTGAGCGCACTTTCTTCTCTTGTTTTGTTTGCTTTTGCGCCGTATTTGGGCACAAAAGTGCTTTGCGATATCCGCACGGTAAAATCGTTAAAGCTTCTTGCCCTGTCGCTTATGCCCATCGCCCTCTCAAACGTGATAAGCGGATATTTTTCAGCGCAAAGAGGGGTATATAAAACTGCCGTATCGGGCATTTTGGCTCAACTCATAAAGCTTATATCGACCTTTGTCTTGCTCTCGTTTTTCACGAAAAGCGGTCTTGAAAACGCCTGCGTTTCGCTCGTTTTAAGCACGCTCATATCAGAAGCGTTTTCTTTTCTTTCCGCTTTATTTTTCTATATCTTTGATAAAAACAAGCCGCAAAAAGACGGCTCCGAAAACGCCTTAGGACTTTTTCCGCAAGCCCTCTCAAAGCTGCTCAAAACGGCAGTTCCCATAGCGCTCAGCTCCTATGCGCGCACGGGTCTTTTGTCGCTTGAGCACGTCCTTATCCCGCGCGGACTGCAAAAAAACGGAGCCGGAGCAAATGCCGCGCTTGCGGCATACGGCACGCTGCACGGAATGGTCTTTCCCGTAATATTGTTTCCATCATCCCTCCTCGGCGCCGTATCGGGGCTCATCATCCCCGAGCTCACCGAGATGAGCACCGTCGGAAAAGATAAACTCGTTTGCAAAAGCGTCAATTTTGCGCTCAACATAACTCTCGTTTTCTCTATCGGCATCGCCGGCGGTATGTCGTGGCTTTCTGATGAGCTGTCGGCGGTCTTGTATGATTCCGCCGATGCGGGCGCATACATAAAGCTGCTCTGCGCGCTCATTCCCGTTATGTATCTTGACGGTATAGTTGACGGCGCCCTGAAAGGTCTTGGACAGCAGCTCTATTCGATGAGATGCAATCTTTTGGATTCGTTTTTGAGTGTCGTCTTGGTCTATACCCTTTTGCCGCGCTTCGGCATCGACGGGTATCTTGTCTCCGTCTTCATCACCGAAACGCTCAATTTCGTCCTTTCCATTATGCGGCTTTTGAAGATGAGCCGAGTGCGCCCCAATTTGTTCTTCTGCATCTTTTTGCCGACTGCGACGGCGGTCGTTTCGGTCTTCGTGTGCGATCTTGTATCGTCGCTCATGCCGAAAACGCCCCTAGTTTTATCTCTTGTGCTGCATATAATCCTCTATATTTTCGTCTATCTTTTGCTCTGCAAAATATCGGGGATATTCGCATCCCTCGATTTTGAACTGTTTTTCCCGAAGCTCACGTCAAAGACTGCGCCAAAACGGAAAGCGCCGTCTTTTCTATGCGCGAAACGTACGAACGCGAAATGCAAAGCCGCTTTGCCACCTCCTTTTGAGTGAGGGGCTTTCTGTCGCACAGACCGTATCTCAATATGATGATGGTGCGCTCTCTTTCCGAAAGCTTTGCTTTTAATGCCTCCATTGCTTTCGCTATGCGCATCTTTTTATCAAGATCGTCGGCTATCGTGTCGTCAACGGCAATTATATCCATATATGTAAGCGGATTTCCGTCTTTGTCGGTGTCGATAGCGTCGTTTATCGAGACCTCGAGCGACTGCTTTTTCTGTGCGCGAAAGTGCATGAGTATCTCGTTTTGCAGACAGCGCGAAGCATAGGTCGCAAATCTTGCGCCGTTTGTGATATCAAAGGTGTCTATCGCCTTGATAAGCCCTATCGTGCCTATCGAAATAAGATCCTCTTGGTTTTCCGCGCTCAGATAATGCTTCTTTACGATGTGCGCGACAAGACGCATATTGTGCAAAATCAGTTTGTCACGCGCCGCCGCGTCTCCTTTTTTCAAAAGCAAAAACAGTTTTTCTTCCTCTTCTTTTGAAAGAGGCGGCGGATATGACGATTCAAAAGAAGCGAAAAGCCGCAAAAACGGAAATTTGAAAATCGCAGAAAGTGTTGAAATTATTGAAAAAAACATGATTTTGCTCCGAAAAATCGCTGTATATCAATAATATATTCAAATTTTCAAAAAAAGTGTAAGTCCGCAAGAAATATTTGTCTTCTGCGTTTTTCCGCTTGACACAAAGACGCAAAGAATATACAATAAAGACAGTAAATACTATATGCCGCATTTAGGCAGAATGGAGTTTGATATGGACGAAAAAATGTTCGGTGATGAAATTTTCACCCTGACAGACGAAGACGGCAACGAGAGCCAATTTGAAATTTTGGGCACCAAAGAACTTGACGGTTGCGCATATTTCGCTCTTTTCCCCAAAGACGGAAACGACGATGAAGAATATGTTATCTTAAAGCTTGCAACAGATGAAAACGGCGAAGAGATCCTTGTGACCATCGACGACGATGACGAATTCGAGCGCATCGCCGGAATCTTTGACGACGAGCTTTTCGGCGAGATCGACTACGACGCCGAAATGCCCGAAAAACAGTGAAATTTCATCCTGCTTTGTTCGTGATGCTCGGACACAATTGAACCTACAACTGAAAATTGAGCCCGGAAAAACTTTCGGCGCAGGTATGCAGGCCTCCCGCTTTGCGGAAGTTGGTTGTCACAAACCGCCGAAGAGGGCTCTTCCCTTAAAAATAAGGGTTTTCAATTGACCGACCACACGGCACGGCGGGGAAATTTAATTTGCGATGAACATATAAAAACCGTTCTGATGAACGGTTTTTTGTTTTGATGTCCATTTTCAAATCAGCACACAAACGCCGCCGTGCCTGACATCCGACAAAGCAATCACCTCAATTTTATTACAGTAATGTAATAAATTTATGTCAATGATATATCGCCTAACGGCGATATGATATACGGCTTCGCCTAATGAAGCAAAATGAAGACGGTGCTTCGCACCTAATGAAGCAAAATGAAGACGGCGCTTCGCACCTAATGAAGCGAAGTTGCCTCCGTTCTCCCGTTCTCCCATTTTCATTTCTTCATTAGCGGAGCGTCTTCATTCCTTCATTAGCCCGTCAGGGCGACTTCATTCAAAAAAGTCCCTTTTGTCGGTAGACAAAAGAGACTTTTTTGTTGGTGGGCCATCGGGGACTTCGCAAATCTCAATCTTTTTGTCAATGCTCTCGCATTGACCCCGCGCTTTTTTCCACAGTGCTAACACACATAAATGCCCACGGGCTCGCAAACGACACACCGTGTCGTTTCCGCCACACCTACGGTATGTGTCGCCCTTTCGAGTCCCCTTGAAATATGTCCGCCAAAAGAAAAAACACCGCT
>JAGAFQ010000082.1 GCA_017612495.1 Clostridia bacterium | reverse complement strand
GGGACGCATCATCCAAATGATCTGCGTGGGATCGTCTTTTTTGGTGTCATTGTAGATGCCGGTGACGTGGACAAGACCCAACTGAAATCCCTTGAAATTCTCCCATGCGCCGTATTGCAAAAGATGTCTTGAATTTCCGTTTTCAATAAAGTTTTCGGTAAACGCCGTGAGCGACTGCTTTTGCGCATCGGTCAGCTTCGCACTTGCAAAAACGGCGAACGCCGCGAAGATCAAAAGCGCGCAAACAACGATTTTTGCGGTTTTTTTCATTTGGAGAGATTCTCCTTTTCAAACGAATGATTTATTTGATACTTTGCAAAAATCCTGCAAAATTTATTTTCAAATTCAAATCGGCCACTGAATATGCCGAAACAAAAACTCAGAAAGCTATATAAATCAGAAAGCTATATAAAGCTGTATAAAGATATGGATTTTTGTGTGCCGACTGAGTCGGCACACAAAACATCCGATTTAGTTTAGAACTGCTGTGAGGAGATGTTCTCCATTGTTTTTTCGATCGCAGACTGGATCTTATCGACGTTAGATGCGTATGTTGACTGGAACTTGTTCGTACCGGACTGAACGCTGTCGAGAAGCAATGTTCTGCATGAACCCCAGTTGAAGATGTAGCCGAGATCGAAGATTCTGTGCTGCTGAATGAGGTTGATCATTTCTTCATTTTCTTCAGAACGGCTTTCACGGGTCATAAGGATGTCGTCGTAAGCAGCTTTCTTGGTCGTGAAGGTCGAGTATGCGCAGATAGCTTCGAGGATAGCACCCGTTCTTGCAGGATCCTCAACGTAGTTCGGAACTGCGAGCATGTGCATATCGTACGGGATGAATGAATAGTAGTAATCCTGGTTTTTATCAAACTTCGGAATGGGGAGGATACCGAAACCGGGATCTTCCATATCGGCAAGGTCACCGGAAGCGGTGTTAAGTGTCTGGGTGATGAACATGACCTTATTGTTGATAAAGTTAAGTCTTACCTGATGGAAGGAGTGGATAGCGGGCTCTGCGTAAGGAACGATATCGTCGCAAGCGTAGATACCGTCGGTTCTTGCGCGGATATCAGCGAGCCACTGAGCGACCTGGTTTGCACGGTCGGTGTTGAAGGTGATCTCGACCTTGTCGCCGTTGATGGTAGCCATTGACTGGCCTGCGCCGTAGAAGTAAGCCATGTGGTTCTTCTGACCGAAAGTTATGCCTACACGGTCGCCGTCGGCGAAGTTGATGACCTGGTCACCGGTGAGGTCCTTGGAGCAAGCGATACCGATCTCAAGGTATTTGTCGAATGTCCAGTCGCCGTCACGAACGAGCTGATAGAGGTCTTCAACGTCATTTTCAGCTGCAATGGTCTTGTTGTAGTAAATAACAGCAGAACCGCAGTAGCTCATAAGGACCATATCGCCTGCTACGATGTAAAGAGCGTTGTTGAAGGTAAGGCCGTCAACGGAGCTCTGGTCCCACCAGCTCTTGGTGAGGTCCATGTTAGGAAGATCGTAGAGGTTGTAAAGGTAGTTATCGAACATAAGAGCCGAAAGGTTCATGCTCGCTTCAACGATGGCATCGTATGTACCGTCGCCGTTACGAACTGCCTTCTTGACTGCTTCTGCGCAGTTGTTGGAAGAAATATTGAGAATGTTGAATCCGTATTTCGCCTTGAGCATTTCGTTGCGTTCGTAGGTCGCATCGTTGATGGTGTCGCCGTCGTAGCCTTCAGACATAAGGTCGCGCGGGATATAAGCTCCGCCGCCCCAGTTAGGTGAAGAAGATACGAAAGTGAAATTATAGTTGTCATAGTATGTGCCTTCGGGTAAGTCGGGATATACTATGCCCTCTTTTTCGCCTGCCGGGTTATTTCCGCTCGGGTCTTTTTCTGTCTTTTTGCAGGCAACTACCGAGAAGAGCATAAGTACCGCAAGGAGCAACGTGAGAATTCTTGCAAATGTTTTGCTTTTCATTCTTTGATTCCTTTCTGAATGATAAGTTATTCGGCCTTTGGCCGTTATTTTGCGGCAGAGATGAGATTTGCAATTTGAGGCTTTTCGAACTAACCTCAAATCGGATAAAACCGAATCTCCGCCTATTTCGACCGCATCTTATACGGTACAGTAATTTTACCATATAAGATACGGGAAATTCAATGGACTAAATTGACAAAAGAAAATAATCGATTTTGTCAATTATGCTATATTTTCGGGCGCTTTTGCAGTATTTTGTTAATATTGTATGAACAAACTGTTAAAACAACCGAAAAAACGGTAAAAAATTTATGAATTTTTGTAGATTTTTTACAAAACTTGAAAAAATTTTGTGCAGGGAAGATCAGAGCTTCAAAATGCGTTCGGAATTCGGCATTTTAGGTCTGAAATTCGGGATGTCGACCGTTCTCGATCCGTTCTGGACGGATATTTCACTCATAAGACCGACCGCCGTCCACTCGCAGGCGTCATACACGTCGATATCGGGCTTTGTCTTATTGACTATCGCATCGACAAAATCCTTGACGATGAAATAGTCGCCGCCGCCGTGCCCGCCCAAAAGCTGATTGCGCGTCGCATTGCGGTAGCGCTCGGGCATATAGTCGTGAAAATCGTCCAAAGGACGCCATTCCAAAAAGCTCTTGGGATCGCCGTTTTCAAAAAGTGCGATCTTGCCGACGTCTCCGAGTCCTCGGGGAGCCTCATAGCAGCCCTTCGTACCCTGAAGCTGATAGTAGCGCATATTGTGCGGACGGGGTGAGAATGCGTCAACTCTTATGCGAATGAGTTTTCCGCTCTCGGTCTGGCACATCGTTACCGTCGTATCCTCCTGGCGGAGATTGTCGGCGCGGTGATGTCCCGTACCGAAGGTCGCGATGCTCTTTATCCTTTCACCCTCAAACCACTGCATTACAGGACCGAGAGAGTGCGTGGGATAGAACGTGCCGTGTTTGCCGCACTGCCAATACTGTCTCCACGACGGCTTGCCGTTCGGATAGGTGAGAAAATCATCAAGATAGTGCAGATATTCACCCTCTGCGTAATATACCTCGCCGAAAAATCCTTTGCGGCGAAGCTCTCTTATGAGCTGATTTTGAGGCATATAGCAATAGTTTTCGGCTAACATATATACCTTGCCCGACTTTTCGACCTCTTCGCAAAGCCAGAAAAGCTCATCGAGGCTGACGCCCGCGGTGACCTCGCTCATTACGTGCTTGCCTGCCTGAAGCGCGGCTATCGCCTGCGGAACATGGCACTGCATCGGGGTCGCTATGACAACGGCGTCGATGTCGCTCTCGAGCATATCTTCATAGATGCGGTATGTGTGCGGAACATTGTATTTTTCCTGCTTTTCTTTGAGCAGATCTTCGTCAAGGTCGCAGATCGCGCTGACCTCTACATCCGGCAGATCGCGAAAGCCCATCATCGTTGAAAGGCCGCGCGCGCCGACGATCCCTATTTTTAACATTGTAAAATCTCCGTTTCCCAAAAGGGCATTTTCTTAACAAAAACTCATTTTTGCGGTGTGAGCGTTTTTTCAGATGATCTCGACGTCAAAGCCCATTATCGAGCCGAATGACGCGAGCGCCAACAGATCGGCACCGTAAACGAATATGCCGTGGTGAGTTCCGCCGACCGCGCTGAATTCTTCAAGGAAATCGGCAACGGGCATATCGGGACGGAACCAGCCTGCAACAAAGGGCTGATCGTCGTGATAATCGGGATGCTCGAACATTTCGACCTCGGATAAAACGAGGGTATATTCGCCCTCGTCCGTGGGTGCGAGAGAGACGTAAACGCCCTTGCCGGCACGGTATGTGCCTGAGCATTTAACGAGTCTGTTCGTGTTCGGATACGGGAACTGCAAGTCGTAAAGACGCGGTTTTGCGACCGTAAGATTCGGGCTGACCTCGCCGAGGTGGCTGAGGTAAATGGCATTGCCTGCCCAGTCGGGGCAGAACATTTCAACGAATGCCGTATCGCGATAGACGCTCAAAACAGCGCCCATGAGCGATGCCGTCAATACGTCGCCCTCGCCGCCGTAGCCGATTCCGCGAGCCATCTGCTTGCAGGTTTCGATATAGGGCGGATAGGGGAATCCGCTGTCTTTTTGTGCCGTCAGAAAATTCATGGTGAATGCGCGAAGATCGTTCTTTTCGATCCATGAGCGAACGACTGCCGCAAAGCGTGCGTCCTCACGCAAGACCTCTTCGACCGCATTCTCGTTTTTGAACATTTCGGAGGTCTCGGCGCAGAGCTTGTCGATCTGATCGTCGGTAATTTCCGAAAGCTCCTTTTTCGCTTTGACTTCGTCAAAAATAACGGTCTTTATGCCGAGCTCTTTTTCAAGACGGTCGTAGGGCACACGGAAATCGCCCATGCCGTCATAGATTCCGCCGATGGTGCCGACCTTCATTGAGCGAAGAGCCTTTGCCATCTTTGCGCCGAGAGCGGCTGCCGTCACCTTGTCGGCAACATCGGAGTGGTCAAGATGTCCTGCAAAGATCTGATAATCCTTGCGGTTGCGGTGCAAAAGCGTGCACATATCCTGAACACCGTGGATTCCGTGGTTATAGGCAGTTAAGTATCTGCCGTCTACCGTTGCGGAAAAGAACTTGTAATCGGGGGTCGTATCCATAATGATTATGGGCAGGGAAGTGTTTGCCAAAACTTTTTCGGCTTCCAAAGAGGGCGAATATGCCAAATGGAGCGTAACGAGCGCATCGGCGCCGTTTTTCTCGAAATTCGAGATCGCATCCTTGAATTCGTGCTCTTTGCGGCAAACAGGTGCTTCGATGACCTCGCAGCCGCGGCTTTCGAGCGCTGCGACCGCCTTTTTGTAAAATGCTTCGATATGGGGACGTCTTTCGGGGTTGTAGGTATCATAGATCTCTACGTAAAGCGGAAGAAGTCCGACTTTTACTTTTGACATTTTGTTTCCTCCGCTATGATCAGTTCTGACCGTAGATGCGCTCTGCGTTCTCGTGGAAGATCTTTTCGGCAAGCGCTCTGCCGCCGTCTTTGCCGCCGAACTTGTCGCAGGTATCCAAAACGACTTTCAACTGTTCATAGAGGAAGAAGGTGTAATTTGCTTCTGCCGCTTCACCCTCTTCGTGCTTGTTCCAGGCAAAGTTCTCGCGTGCAAGGTTGTGATAGGAGGTATCGGTCCATGCGCGTTTGCCGTGGAAGAGGAATACGGGCAAGTCGGTGCCGTACATGATCTGATCGTGCGGGATGGCGTCGAACATAAGCTCATAAACGGCGGGGTTGACGACTGCGGAGCAATCGAAATAGAAGTCCTTCATGGATGAGCCCATCTTCTTTACGGCTTCTCTTGCGATCTCTGTGGGGAAGCAGCGTCCGAAATGTGCGATAACGATCTTGATATCGGGATATTTTTCTCTCATTTCCTTGAGTTCGCGAACGTTGTCGTCATCGGCAAGTCTCTTTGCTCTGGGCAAATGGAGCACAACGGATTTCTTCTTTTCGTTGAGCCACTGGCACTGTTCGTGAGGGAGGAACTGGAATATCGGGACTTCGCCGCCCTTCGTGCCGGGGCCTGCATCCGGATAAGGCTTCAAGCCGTTGAAATTATATTTGTTCATTTCCTCGGTGATGTATTCCATGGTGTACCACGGACGAACGGCAAGATGAGCGAACTGGATCTTGCCGGCTTTATGTCTTTCGCCGATATAGCCGTTTGAGCCTACCTGGTCAACTGTGCGTGAAAGTGAGGGGAAAGCGTTGATGTTCACGTCGGAATCGGGATAAAACTTCTTTGCGTAGTAAAGATAGTCGTCATAACTCATATTCGATACGCACTGAAGCGCCCAGTCTGCCTTTCTTTCGCATTCCGCTATCTCGCCGCGGAACTGCGTGGGAATAAGGTGCATGTGGGCATCGATGACGGTCTTGGGAAGACGGTCTTTGATGTAAAGCTTGTAGAACTCTTCATCTCGGGGAGTTCTTTCAAAATAAGTTTCTACCATTGTTTCACTACTCCTTTTATTGCTTTTAATAATTCATTGTATTTTTGGTACTTGCGTTCGTAGAACTCGCGTTTTTCCGAATCGTCAAGTTTAAGCTCTTCACATTTGACAAATCTCGCGCAGGCATCCTCATAGCTCTTTGAAATGCCGGCATTGACCGATGCTATGATAGCCGCTCCGAGAGCGCAGGTCTCCGATTCTTTCATGCAGAGTATCTTGCAGCCCGTAGCATAGCCCGTGATCTCGCTCCAAAGCGCGCTCTTCGAGGCTCCGCCCATCATTTTGAGAGTGTTTACGGGAACGCCCGTTGCGCGGAATTCATCGACTATCGTGCGCGCCTCGAAAGCAACGCCCTCCATGAGCGCACGCGCCAGATCGTAGCGGTCGTGGCTCAACTGCACGCCGAAGGGACCGGAGCAGAGAGCATCGAGTCTGTGCGGGAAGCCCGAGCCTGCCATAAAGGGATAATACAAAATTCCCTCTGCGGAATACATACGCTTTGCGGCTTCTTCGTCGAGGACTTTATAGTTATCGATGCAAAGTGTGTTTTTAAGCCATTTGAGAGCGCTTCCCGCGCTCTTCATGGATGCCATGACACCGTATCCGCCTGCCGGATGGATGCCGGGGGCTATCCTTGCCGCCGAGAAAACGGGCTTATCGGTGACGCCCAAAACGACCCAGGTCGTTCCGGTCGATAGGAACATATCGCCGGGCTTCAGCGCTCCGCAGCCGATGGCGGCGCAGTATTGATCGTGCGCACCGTTATATACTTTGACACTCTTCGGCAAGCCGAGTTCATCAGCCGCTTTGTCGGTAAGCGTTCCGACAAGAGCGCCCGTGGGCATGATGTCGGGCAGCTTATCTTCGGTGATGCCGACGGCCGCCATGATCTCGGGATCCCATTTCTGCGTCTTTATGTCGATCATCGCGTGCATAGCGCCGTTTGTCGGGTCGATAACGGCTTTGCCCGTGAGCTTGTAGTTCATATATTCAAGCGACGTGATGATCTTCTTTGCTTTTTTGAAGGTCTCGGGCTCGTTTTTGCGAAGCCAGATCGTCTTTGCGGCATCGCCTCCGGGAGACGCGCCCCAGCCCGTCTTGTGATAAATGTTTTCTTCGCCCATTGCCGCCTTGAATTCGGCGCATTCTGCCTTTGCGCGTGAATCCATCCAGGTGAGAGCATCGCGCATGGGCACGAAATTCTCATCGACGGGCAGCATCGTTCCGCCCTGTGTGGAAATTGAAAGGCCGCAAATATCCTTGACATTCAAGTCTTTCGTGGCTTCTCTTACGGCTTTGACGCCCGCTTTCCACCAATCGTCGGCTCTTTGCTCGATCTTGCCGCCGCCGAGAGTGATAAGTTCATATTCGCCGTAACCCTGGCCTAAAACCTTACCGTTCTCGTCAACGACGATCGCTTTTGTGCCGGTAGTACCGACATCCATTCCGATAACCGTCATAGTCTTTCTCCGTTTCTTGCCGCCGCCGATCGCCGATCGGCATCGGCAATGATACTTATACACAGTAAGTGTATCACAAAACGCACATCATTTCAAGCAAATTTGACAAAAAAAGATAGTTATTTTTGCAATAATTATCGCTTTTTCTATTGTAAAAGTCTTCGCGCTTTGTTATAATATTCGGGAGAGGTCCGCAAAGCGATAAATTGCGGCAAAAAAAGGAGTATTTTATTATGAATCCGAACGTTATAATCATGGATCACCCGCTGATTACTCATAAGATCACCATTATGCGCCAAACAGAAACAGGCACCAAGCAGTTCCGCGAACTTGCACGTGAGATCGCAACTCTTATGGGTTACGAATCGATGCGCGATCTTCCCCTGGAAGACGTCGAGATCGAAACTCCTCTGACAAAGACGGTCCAAAAGGAACTTTCCGGCAAGAAGCTCGCGTTCGTTCCGATATTGAGAGCAGGTCTCGGTATGCTTGACGGCGTGCTCGATCTCGTGCCCTCGGCAAAGGTCGGCCACATCGGTCTTTACCGCGATCACGAAACACTTGAGCCCCACGAATATTATTGCAAGCTCCCCGACGATATCGACAAACGCCAGGTCATCGTTCTTGACCCGATGCTCGCAACGGGCGGCAGCGGCGCTGCGGCAGTTACGTTCATCAAACAGCGCGGATGCCGCAACATCAAATTTATGAGCATCATCGCCGCTCCCGAAGGCATCAAGCGCCTTTCGGAAGAACACCCCGACATTCAGATCTACGTCGGATGCCTCGATGAAAGACTCAACGAAAACGGCTACATCCTCCCGGGTCTCGGCGATGCAGGCGACAGAATATTCGGTACGAAATAAGATATTTTATCAAAAACAAGACAAGCAAAAAACCGACGCAAAAGCGTCGGTTTTTTATTGTTTGTCAAGCAATCGTTTCAGTTTGGAAATTCGATTCTGCCCTCAACGACGATGTTGTCTATCGGCACTCCGGCATAGGAGCCCAAAAACGGTATCGACGTGGCAAATGGCATTTTGACTTTGCCCTCGGAATTCGGCGAAGCGATGAACTCGAAAGTCATAAACACCGTTTCCGAGATCCCGTCGTTTGAGCCTGCGATACATTTATCGATATTATACGAATGTGCGATGCTGCCGACATTGAGGGTGAGCCCGTCTTTGCCTGCAAATTCAAGGGTATAGTGCTCAAAAGACATTTCCATGTGCACGGTGTAATCCGCTTCGCCCCAGGGACTGATCGCCGTCCAGCGTGTAATAACGCGCAAAGGCGAGCCCGTTTCGGTGATGATCTCACCGCTGTATTTGTGCGATTCAAGAGCGTCTCCGCCGGGACGATCGTCGCTCGACGCATCGGCAGACGCAACGTCGCTCGATTTCGGCACGTCGCTCGACGCAACGTCGCTCGACTTCGGCGCGCCGCCGTGCTTATCGCCTCCCGCCGTCTTATTGTCGCAGGCAAAAAGCGATGCCGCGATCAAAACCGTCACAACGGCAAAGATCAAAAGGATACCCGGCTTTTTCATAACAATCTCCCATCTGCCGCGAAGCGGCATAAATACAATATGACAAACGTGCGCCGTCCGCAAGCGGCGGCGAAAATCACGATATACGATATATACGCTTTGACTGTTAGACGCATTATATGATCAAAAGTTGCAAAAATCTTTATTCTCGGCTCGGCCAATCGTCCGAAACGATAGTTCCGTCCTTGAAAATGCCCTCATAAACACGTCCGCTCGGCCAGGTATATCTGCCCTCACCGCAGATCTCGTTGTTTTGGAATTCGCCCTCATATACGGCGCCGCTTGAAAACGTATATTTGCCGTTGCCCTCACGCACGTCGTTCTTATATTCGCCCTCGTAAACGTCGCCGTTTGAGAACGTATATTTGCCGTTTCCGTCCTTGCGGTCGTTTTTGTATTCGCCCTCATATTTCGAGCCGTCGGCAAAGGTCGTTATGCCGTTACCGTTTTTCATATCGTTTGAAAAAGTGCCCTCATATTTTGAGCCGTCCGCAAAGTAATATACGCCGTTTCCGTTCTTTTGGCCGTCCTTTATCTCACCCTCGTAAACGTCGCCGTTTGAGAACGTATATTTGCCGCTTCCGCCCAACTTGTCGTTCTCAAAACTGCCCTCGTAAACGTCGCCGTTTGCATAGATCATTTTGCCCTCGCCGTTGCGGCAAAGATACATATCCAGCGCGCCCTCGTAAACGTCGCCGTTTGAAAAGACGACTCTGCCCGCTGACATATCGACCTTGGCGCTTGCCCCCTCGGGATAGTAAATGTGTCCCGAATAGGGTTTTCCGTCGGAAACGCGGCCCAAGAACCTCACGGTGCGGCCGTCGGTGCCGGTAAGCTTCATGTATCTGAAACCGAAGATCAAAAGGCATAAAACAACTGCCAGAATGAGCGCCACCGCCGATATGACGGCAGTTATGACGGCTCTTTTCGTATTTTCTTTTTTACGGCGCGCCAAGAATTCCGCTCTGGCTCTCTCGCGGTCGTTTTGAATATTTTCCCTGTCGGGACCGTTTTGTGTCATGTTGATAATTACTCCTTAAAATTTATCGGCAAAAGATTTCAAAAGCCACGGCACCAAGTAGCAGCAAAGCACCGTTACGGCGGCGATGAGCAGAAGCGCAAACACGCACGGCATCACGCCTATCGGCTTTCCGCCCCAAAGATTTTCTGCCTTTGAAAGCTTGTCTTCTTCGATATAAATCCTATCTTTTGCGGGATCGATCTTCGCCGATTTTTCGTCAGATCCCAAAACCGTTATCACACGGCGCAAGGTGGAATTTTTTCTGCAAGACCAAATGGCAAAAAACGAATTCCCGAGCCCGATATCGTCAAGGGTTTTCGCGCTCTTTTCCGAAAAAGCACCGCTTTCGATGAGCGAGCGCACCGTTCTGCCTTTCACGTTTTTCAGATATATCGCAAATATAGCTCCGATGCCGAGTCCGACACCGAGCGCGATGATAACGCCCTGCAAAGTTATAAGTCCTTCCATTCGATTTTCCTTTCCTCGGAAATATGTATTGCCTATTTTTTCAAGCCCGGGCAAAGCTGTTCAAGCAGCGCATCAAGATCGTCGTTATCCTTATAGAAGATCGTGATGTGCTTGTTCTTTCCGGCAGCTTTTATCGAAACTTTTCTGCCTGTTGCACGTGAAACATTCTTCTCAAGATCGGCAACGTAATTGACCTCAACGTGTCCTTTCGCCTCTTTTTTCGGCGCGTTTTGCGAACGTACGAATGCCTCGGTCGCACGCACGCTTAATGACTTTGATATAACGGTCTTTGCCGCTTCGTCTATCTTCTTTTTATCCAAAAGTCCCAAAAGCGCTCTGGCGTGTCCTGCCGAAAGTGTGCCGTTTTTGACAAGTTCCAAAGTCTTTTCTGGCAAGTCCAAAAGCCGCATTGCGTTTGTGACGGTGGTCCTGTTTTTGCCAACTTTTTTTGCCGCCTGCTCCTGCGTCAAGCCGTATTCGTCAATGAGTGCGCGGTAGCCGAGCGCCTCTTCGACTGCGTTGAGATTTTCGCGCTGTATGTTTTCAATAAGCGCTATTTCGGCGGCTTCTTTATCGTCGATGTTGAGAACGAGCGCCGGTATCTCCGAGAGCGCCGCTCTCTTTGCGGCGCGCCAACGGCGTTCGCCCGCGATTATTTCGTAATAGCCGTCTTTTGAAGGACGCACCAAGATCGGCTGCAAAACTCCGTTTTGCGCAACGGAGTCGGCAAGTTCGGAGATGGATTCCTCATCAAACGTCTTTCTGGGCTGTGCGCGATTCGGCTCAACGCTTGATATGCGAAGCATACAAACGTTGCCCTCGTTCGTTTCGTCAAGAGTGTTTTCAGAGAAAATGGCGCTGAGGCCTTTTCCCATTACGTCTTTTTTTACTGCCACTTTGTTCTCCCCCGTATGTAATTATGAGAGCGGATTTTCAACGCGCATAATAAGCTCACGGCTTATGTTGTTGTAAATTTCCGCTCCGCGCGATGTTTTGTCGTAATACTGTATCGGCTGACCGAAGCCCGGCGCCTCGGAAAGGCGCACGTTTCTGACGACGGGCTCCGAAAAGAGCTTGTCGCCGTAATATTTTTTCAATTCTTCCAAGACTTGAACGGATAAATTCAGTCTTCCGTTATACATCGTGATGAGGATACCCGTTATGGTGATTTCGGGATTATAAAGCTTTTTGACTTTTTTGACACTCATCACGAGCTGCGAAAGGCCTTCAAGCGAATAGTATTCGCACTGCATGGGAATAATTATTCCGTCTCCCGCGACGAGCGCGTTGACCGTAAGCACGCCGAGCGAGGGCGGACAGTCGATGAAAATGTAGTCGTAATCGGGCTTAACGGGATCAAGCATCTTTTTGAGTCTTCTCTCGCGGTCATCGGAGGTCACAAGCTCGAACTCCGCGCCGGCAAGATCCATGTTCGCCGCAAGCACGTCAAGAGAGGCATATCCCGTTTTTCGTATCGCCGAGCGGATATCCGTTCTGCCTATCAAAACGTCATAAGACGTCGGCATTCCCGAACGCTTGTCTGCGCCGACCCCGCTTGATGCGTTGCCCTGCGGATCAAGGTCGACGAGCAGCACGCGGCGTCCCAAAAGCGCGACTCCCGCCGCAATGTTGACGCAGGACGTGGTCTTTCCGACACCGCCTTTTTGGTTTGCAAAAACGATCGTGCGGCATTTACCGTCGGGTGTCGGCAGCGAATGCGCGCCGAAACTCAAATTTTTATTCAAATCGCACCTCCGAAGCGGAAAGTTCCGCGTTGTTTTCGTAATTATCTTATAGTTGATTATCTTACAATAAAATTATAAACAAAAGCGCTTTGAATGTCAACACGAAAACCGTTCGGAAATGAAATATTTTTTATGTTTCACGTGAAACGTCACCGCGGTAAATTTTGATGTTCAGTTCCTCGCCGTCCTTTGTTTTTACGCGCTTCGCCTCGGCATTGACACCGCAGCCGCGCAAGACCGCAAGCGCCTTTGAGACGGTGTTGTAAAAGAGCGTGAGGTCGCGGAAGATAAATCTTCTTTTTTTCGGCTCGCAAAGAGGCAGCTCGAATATCAGCTCGTCACCCGACAAAACGCAGGGAACAGCCTCGAAGCCGAGCCGCTTTGCGGCAACAAAGCGCTCGCCGCCCTCGGTTATCTCGTTTTTGTCGTTTACCTTTATCGGCTCGCAAAAGCCGAACTTGCGCAGTTTATCATATTCGCGCATTATCGCATCTTCGTCAAGCCAAATATGATTTTGTATAATTGTGTTTTTGTCGAGATAAAAAACGCTGCTTCTGAATTTGCCGCAAGACGTGATGTTTTCTTGCGTTGCGTCACTTTTGATATTTTTTCTCGCGCGCGGCTTCTGCCGCTTTTCAAATCCCGTCATTACGATCTCCGTTCTGTGCAAATATTTTTACATCTCTTTATATGATACACTTTCGCGCCTCTTTATTTTGCCGAATACGGCGGGATTTTTATAGATCTTTTTATCGCTTTTTAATCGATACGGCGGAATTTTGTAAGTTTTGGGAACATTTGCAAAAACGATTTACAAAGCAAAGCTTTTTTAGTATAATAGACACAGTACATAAAGGAGATGTTCCGATGAAAAAATCAAAACTTATCATAACGGCGCTCGTTTTGTGCGCCGTATCGCTTTTTGCATTCGGCTGTAAAAAAGACGGCGCCCCGAAGGAAGCCGACAACACCGCTGCAAAGGAATACGTTCAAAACGGACTTAAAGAGGCGCTTGAAGTCTATGACTATTTCAAAGCGCGCACCATCCCCACAAAAGACCAAATTGTCAAAAACGAAAACGGCGTTGAATATTTGCCCGTAGATCTCGACGGCATCACGACCTGCGGCGATCTGACAGCGCTTCTCGGCAAATATTTCAGCGAAAACTTCATAAAGACGAACATTCACGAATTCGGCGGCAAAAACCCCGTTTTCTGCGATATCGACGGCAAGGCGTGCATCATAAACGACGGTGTGGGCGCAAATCTTGACACAAATTTTGATATCGCCACCGTTCACGCATCAAATACCGACGCATCAAAAACGACCTTTACCGTTTCGACGCTTCAAAAGAGCGGCGACAAAGTAATATCCGACTACACAATATCCCTGCTTCTCGGCGAAAACAAGCTCATTGATTCCTTTGAGGTCTTGGTAACGGACATCGATTCGATCTTTGAACAGTATTCGGAATGACAGACAAACAAAAAAAACAGCCTCGAAAGAGGCTGTTTTTTATTTGTCTTGATTTATCTTGCCTTTGTGCGGATCTCTTCAACTGCTTTTTTGACGTAATCGTCGACTTTCATTGCGCCGAGATCGCCGTTTTGGCGCGAACGCACGGCTACGGTGCCGTCGTTCACTTCTTTTTCGCCGATGATGAGCATATACGGTACCTTTGAGAGCTGCGCTTCGCGGATCTTATATCCGATCTTCTCGTTTCTCTCGTCGATCTCGCAAACGACGCCCGCGTCGGCAAGCTTCTTTTCGACCTCGTGAGCATAAGCGGACTGATCGTCGCCTATGGGTAAGATCTTGACCTGCGTCGGAGCGAGCCACATCGGGAATGCACCCGCATACTTTTCGATAAGGAGCGCAAGCGTTCTCTCGTAGCAGCCGAGCGACGTGCGGTGTATGATATAAGGAAGCTTTTGCCGGTTGTCTTTGTCGGTATAGTACATACCGAAGCGCTCTGCCAAAAGCATATCTATCTGAATAGTGACTATCGTGTCTTCTTTGCCGAAGACGTTGCGCATCTGGATATCGAGCTTCGGACCGTAGAATGCCGCTTCGTCGATGCCTACGGCATATTCAAGTCCGATGTCGTCGAGTATCTGCTTCATCGTTGCCTGGGCGGTCTCCCACTGCTCGGCGGTACCCTCGTATTTGTCGCGGCGGTTGGGATCCCACTGTGAAAATCTGAACGTGCAGTCCTCCCAAAGTCCCAAGGTGTCAAGAACATAGTGCGCCAAATCGAGACAACCCTTGAATTCCTCTTCGAGCTGATCTGCGCGCAAAACGAGGTGTCCCTCGGAGATCGTGAACTGACGCACGCGGATAAGACCGTGCATTTCGCCGGAGTCTTCGTTTCTGAAAAGCGTTGACGTTTCGCCAAGACGCATCGGCAGATCGCGGTATGAGCGCTTCTTGTTCAAGAATACCTGATATTGGAAAGGACAGGTCATGGGGCGGAGCGCAAAGCATTCTTTTGTTTCGTCATAGGGGTCGCCGAGGATGAACATACCGTCAAGGTAGTGATCCCAGTGTCCCGAGATCTTATAGAATTCGCGCTTTGCCATAAGAGGCGTCTTTGTGAGCATATAGCCGCGTTTTTCTTCCTCGTCCTCGATCCATCTTTGGAGTCTTTGGATGACTCTTGAGCCTTTCGGCAGAATTACGGGCAAGCCCTGACCTATGGTATCGACGGTCGTGAAGAGTTCAAGCTCGCGTCCGAGCTTGTTATGGTCGCGGCGGCGCGCTTCTTCCTGCGCCTCCAAGAATGCCGAAAGCTCCTCCTTGTTGGGATAAGCCGTGCCGTAAACGCGCTGGAGCATCTTGTTTTTTGCATTTCCCTCCCAATATGCGCCGGTGCACTGCGTGAGCTTGAATGCTTTTACGGCGCCGGTCGAGAAGAGGTGCGGTCCCGCGCAAAGATCGACGAATTCGCCCTGGCGGTAGAACGAGATCTCCTCATCGCCGTCGATTCGGTCGATGAGCAATACTTTATAGGGCTCGTTTCTTTCTTCCATAAGTTTTTTCGCTTCATCTCTCGAAAGAGTAAATCTCTCGATGCGAAGATTTTCTTTGACTATCTTCTTCATTTCCGCTTCGATCTTCGCGAGCGTATCGGGATCGAAGGTGATATCGGTGTCAAAGTCATAATAAAAGCCCGTGTCGATGGCAGGTCCTATGGTAAGCTTCACGTCGGGATAAAGGCGCTTTATCGCCTGCGCCAAAACGTGAGATGCCGTGTGCCAGAACACCTTTTTGCCGTTTGCATCTTCAAAAGTGAGCAGTTTTACGTCGGCGTCGCCCGAAAGAGTATATCCGAGTTCGCAAACTTCCCCGTTCACCTCTGCGGCAAGAATTTTGTTATTTGTGAGTTCAAGCGCCTTTGCCGCCTCATAGACGCTTATCGGTCCGTTTGCGGAAAAAACGTGTTCCGCGTCGAATTTTACCGAAAACATGATAATTCCTCCTTATGATGTATATTCACAGTCGCTTGTAAATCTCCGTTTTACAAGTGACTGATATGTTTTGATCGATCGTCAAATCGTTTTGTTATCGCAAATTTTATAAATCAGATCTGTTTTTATCGCGGCTCTGCCGCCATAAAAACTCCTTTTGAGGCGAGCAGGGCGAGCCCTCGCACAGAGGGGAGCCCCAAAACGCAGTTTTGGGGGCGGCGATAAACACGAGTTTCACTTGCAAAACGAAGTTTTGCAAGTGGTAAAACTAAAAAACCCCGAGATACCGAAACGGCATCTCGGGGTGCAAAAATTGCACGGTTCCACCCGAATTTTTTACTCATATTCGGTTTTGAAAAACAAAAGCGGTATCTTTTGCAATCCGTTCAAAGATGCTTTCAGCCGCGGCATCTATCTCTGTGTGACATCTTTGCAAAGACGTATCTTCTGTTTTGAGGGCATCACTTTCCCTCGTGTTTGTTGTAAATGGAGTTGGGATTGATAAGCTCGCGCCAATCAAGATCTCCGCGCTCGATACCGTGTATCAAAAGCTCCGCCGTCGCAATATTTGTGGCAACGGGAAT
>JAGAFQ010000081.1 GCA_017612495.1 Clostridia bacterium | reverse complement strand
TTTTGCAAATGCCGCTTCGGTGTTTTTAACTATCGTTATCATATTTTTGACACTTGTCCAAAAATGTTCATCATAGACTGTATCATCGTCGTCAAAACGCAAAAGCTCAATGTTTTGCGAAAGATCGACACAGCAATCGTCCTTTGCTTCGGCAAGGATACCCTTTGAGAACTGCTCGGTCCTGCCGCCGTAAAACACGATATCCGCAGAACAAACTCCGGCGATATCTCCGGGAGTTGGATCATAGTCGTGACTTTCGGCTCCGGGAGGTAAAAGCAAACTTATATTCGCCAAACCGTCACCGACGGCTCTTGCGGCGTCATAATAAACGAAAAGCGTGCAAACCGCTGAAATTTTACCGTCGTCTTCACCCTTTTGAACGTCACAAGCGCAAAACGCCGCGAGCAAAAGAAGCGAAAGAAAAAATGCGATGAAGCGTTTCATAAGTCCTCCTGTCGGCGAAAAACCGTATAATATCATATAGATAGTATCTTAAAAACGTTCAAATGTCAAGTTATAGGCATATAAGCTGAAAAATCTATTGCAATTTTGCGTATTTTTGGTATAATAAAGAAAATAACAAATTAGGAGAAAACAAATGTTTTTTAGCTTTTTAGAAGATGCGGCAGCTAACACCGCACAAACCGCAAGCCCGTATTCCGGCATCACGACTATTATTATGATCGTCGTTCTTTTGGTCGTTTTCTATTTCTTTCTTATCCGTCCCCAGAAAAAGCAGGAAAAAGAAGTTGCAAAGATGCGCGATTCATTGACTGTCGGCGATGAAATAACCACTATCGGCGGCATAATCGGCAAGATCATAAGCATCAAAGAAGAAACGTTTACCCTCGAAACGAGTGCCGACCGCACAAGAATAAGAATTTTGAAAAGTGCCGTTCGCACGGTCGACGTCCACGCAGAAGACGCGCAAAATTAAATCAAAAAGCAACGCTTCGGCGTTGCTTTTTTGTCATAAAAATTATAGTTTTTCATATAATTTACCATAATTTCAAACACGGAATGAAACAAATATGAAAAACAGCACAAAGGGCGATATCAAGATAAAAATAATAAAAAAGGCTGCACCCGTTCTTATCGGTTTCGGCATATCTTTGCTTTTGCTTTTGATATCAGCGCTTATCCTTAACAAAACGGAAATTCCCGACAGATATTATAACGTATGTTCGATAATTTCCGCAGCGGCAGGCGCATTTGCGTGCGGTATTATCGCGTCAAAAACCGCAAATGAGAAAAAATTCTTTTTCGGAATTGCCGAAACATTACTGTTCGCCGCCGTTCTTGCATTAATCGCGTTTTTTATTATAAACGACAGTCAAACTCCGAATTTTGCAAAGAGCGCGATAAGATATTTGATCGTGGCAGCATCGGGTACCGTCGGCTCGTTTTTGGGCACTAAAAGAAAAATCAAGAGATTCAAAAAGCATTAAAAACACTTTTGTGTTTTTAATGCTTTTTGTCAAATATTAAATATGCGAGCGGAATTCGAATGGAAGATCTTTTCGATCTCGGCTTTTGAAAAGCCGAGTTTTTTGCAGGCACGAATTGCCGAAGCAATTTCTTCATAGATGAAAAACGTGATCTTTTCGGCATCGGGATAAGGTATTTGACGCATATGTTTATCACTTGAAACATCGCCGAGCGATCCCTTCGGGATCTCGTTTACATAAAAACCGTTTTCGACCTTTCTGCGCGCTTTCATACGAAAGATCGGAAAATCGGAGCCGTATATGAATCGTTCGGGACCGACCATATCAAGAACGCGCTGCATTACCTCGCTATTGGTGTTGGCGGTAAAATCCCACACCGTTTTTTCCATTGCTTTGAGATAATCAAGTCCTTTGCCGACGTCCTCGTTTGCATAAGCTCTGCCGAGATGAGCGATTATCAGCTGCAGATCCGGATATTTTTGCTCGATTTCGAGCATCTGCACGTAGTTGACGGGATCGGAAAGACGCCCGGGACGCGGAATGTGAAGCTGCACTATCCAATGGTGCTTGTTTGCCAAAGACAAGTGCTCGTGCGTCAGAAAATCATATATCCTTATTTCGTTATTCGGTATATATGACGGTGCAAATTCAAGATAGACTTTTATGCCCTTGAAGCACGGATCTGCCAAAACGTCGCGTTCGACCTCATCTGCACTTTGTGACGGATGGGCAAGGTAAAGCGCGGGAAATCCGGTCTTTTTCGCACATTGCGCAACGTATGGATTTGACTTTGAAATATCGACACTTGCGCCCGTATAGGAATACAAGACCGATGTTACCTCGTGTCCCGGAAAGAGTTCGCGATTAGTTTGCAAAAGGTCTTCTATGCTATTATCCTTTGCTACCATATCAGGCCAGTTGCAGCTGCGCTTCGCTCCATCGGTGAAAGCTCTGTGCTCGTCTTTCCATATATGCGTATGACAGTCAATTATTTTTTTCGGCAGATACGGGTGCAGATTTTCCTCGAAAAATGCCCTGTCGTATGCCGTATAATCTAAAAGCGACATATATTACCTCAAAAAACATTTATTTTATTTCAATGACGTCAAAGCCCATCATTCTGCCGAATGACACAATCTCGCTTATATCGGCATCATATACCATCGCAGAATGGTGTGTGCCGCCGGCATAAGAAAACTCCGCCAAAAATTCCGATAAAGGCTTGCAGGGCTTCATCCAGCCTTGCGTTGCGTGCGCATAAGCGCCGTTTTGAAGTCCGCACTCCAAAAGTTCAACGTTTGATATTATGAGATTAAAATGTTCATTCATGGGCGCCAGGTTCACAAAAACCGCCTTGCCGGGACGATAGCAATTATACATGGCCACAGTATCGCCGCAGGAATTATAATTGAAAGGACAGTCGGTGATAAGCGGCTTCCACTGCGCCAAATCAGGGTTGCTCTCGCCCATGTGACTCAATAAAATGACGTTTTCTTTCCAATCGGGACAAAACATCTCGGTAAAGGTCGTATCTTTATAAACGCTCAAAAGCGCGCCCACGAGCCCCGCCGTTAAAACATCGCCCTCGCCGGCATATCCGAGACCTCTTTTCAGCATCTTGCAGCACTCGACAAACGGCATTTTCGGCAGCGAATATTCGTCGAGCGTCAGAAAGTTAACTGTCGCCGAGCCGATTTTTTCATCGTCCATCCATTTGCGCACGGCAAGTCCGGCTTTTGAAGCGGCACGGTAATTATTCTCATCGGAAACGGAAACGTTGTAATTTTCTCTGTCGGATGCGATCTCTTCATCTATCTCTTTATCGGAAACAAGTGACAGATATTTTTCGGCAACATCGGGCGTCATATATTTTACGTTAACACCGATATCTTTTTTATATCGCTCATCGGAAATGAGAAAATCTCCCATACCCGCAAACGATCCGCCGACTGAACCGACAGTCATATTTTTATAAGCAGCGGCGGCAGCGGCGGCGCGGCACATTCCCAAAACCTCGTTTATCACCTTGCCGTCGTTTACGTGACCGACACAAAGATAATAAGGCTTGTTTTGGCGCTTCAAAAGATTGCACATATCCTGAACGCCGTGTATGCCGTGGTTGTTCATTATTCTGTTTTCTTTTGCCGCACACTCGATAAGTTCATAATCGGGTGTCGTATCAAAAACGATTAGAGGCACATTCAATTCCATAAGTGCTTCTGTCGATTCAAGAGAGGGCGAATAAGCAAGGTGTTGTGTTATTACGGCACAAACACCGCTCTCGTTGAATTTCTTTACGGCACGCATAAATTCATCCTTGACGCGGCAGACTTCATCCGCTTCGACTATCTCGATGCCTTCTCTTTCAAAAAGGTCGATCATTTTGTTTTTATATGCGACAACGGGAACTCTGATGTTCGGATCACTGTCGTCATAAAGCTTGATATAAAGCGGCAAATAACCGACTTTTATTCTTTTAGCAACTGATTTCTTATCTGCCATGATTACCTCCGGCGAATACAAAGATTTTGCTGATAACTACTTGTTTTCAGTATATATCAGCCGCAGGCCTTTGTCAATTATTACATTCTCAAAGTCACAACAAATCCATAATTATAAACATTTACAATCAAAAAGCACCTTACGGTGCTTTTTTGTTATTGCATCATTCATCAAAACCGTTTGAATAGCCTATCGGCTTTTCGGGCGGCATATCACCGGGATCGCCTATCGGTCTTTCGGGCGGCATATCACCGGGATCGCCTATCGGTCTTTCGGGCGGCATATCACCGGAATCGCCTATCGATCCTTCGGGCGGCATATCACCGCGGCCTCTGAACTTATCGCCATCTGTCAGACTACCGCCGTAGATAATATTTGCACTTTCAGAAACATATGTTCCTTTTTCAGAATCAAGCATATCATCACTCGGCGATTTAGATGTACCGGCAAGCACGCCGGCGTTGATTCTGATATAACCGTTTGAATCAATCACGTCGCCCTCGGCTCCGAGACTTGCAAATATAGTAAGATGTCCGCCGTTTTGAGTAAATACCGAAACGTTGTCTTCATTTACGTTAATTCCGTCATCTATAGAATATATGTTTACATATCCGCCATTTATCGTCATATGCAATTCGCTATCCAAGCCCTCAAATGTTTGACTTGTGATGTTCAGAATTCCGGTGCCTTTTTCTTCTGCGTTTATTGCCATAGATTGAAAACTATAAAACGCGCCATCGGTTTTCCAAAGTTTTTTCTGCACGGTCGTGCTGCCTTTTTTATATTCCGCCTTTAACAAACGATATACGTTGCAGCCGCTAAAACTGTTCTCTGTTCCGTCTGCAATTACAATATTCACACCCGCATCTGAAAGATCGACTGAATCTGTATAACTGTCTCTGCTCTCCCATGTATTATCACATTCATAGACATCATGGAAGATGATTGCAGGTGCAACAGAACACGTAACATTTGCTCCGTTCAAAATGACTTTGACAGAAGCATCTTTATTTTCAAATGTATCTTCTTCATCCCCGAAGTCAAAAAAGAGTTGACCGTTAAAAGTTCCCTCGATAATGTATTCTCCGGGCTGTGTGATATGGATCACAGGATTGTTATATGCATCATTTGCGGAATGCATCATTTCAGTCGGCAGATCCGTCCCCAAAACCGGAAGTGTGCCGAATATATATTCTTGCAAACCTTCAGCGGTAAACCTTGTCACCCACTCTTCTTCCCCGTCATAATTTTCTTTTGTAAATGACGATTCATCTATTTCGGGATAATAGATTATGTCATGCGCAACATACGCATTCAAATCCTCGCTTGGCGCTGTACCGTTGAACAGCACACCGTCAAGCGTCGGGTCGGCGCGCCAGGTATAGTCAAATTCTTCAAGGCTCACACCGTCAAGCGTTGCGGTGTTCCCGCTTAATTTCAGAATATGTGCTCCGGGGTATTTGTCATATATACTCGTCTCGCCGACCGAAACATCCGGTTTTTGGCAAGCCACGAGCGTAATGACAAGCATAAGTACAACTGCAATAATGAATATGTTTTTCAGTTTCACAAATTTTACCTCCTTTATTGGTATGTAAATATGTTATCAGGGCAATCTGAATTCAATTTGAATGAT
>JAGAFQ010000080.1 GCA_017612495.1 Clostridia bacterium | reverse complement strand
TACCAAGAAAAAAAGCTTTGCCGCAGCCGTTATATCCGATAAGATCGGCTTATGTGTTATTTTCAGCTTAACGATCGCCAAAAGCACGTTTACGGCGGCGATTATCAAGAATCCCGACACGACCGGCAAGGTGAGATGAAAATCGAAAAACTCGCCGAGTTCCACAACGACTCCGTCTAAAAAAACGAGCAGATCGTCAATGGTGAAATGGGTGCCGCTGATACCGAACTTATAATATTCGGTGGAAAAGATCGCCCAGGAAATAATGCCGACTATTCCGAAAGATATCGCAACGTAGCGGCATATCAACGAGAGCGCTATCAAAATGATCTCATAAAAGATATAGTCAAACAAAAATATCTTCGGATTTTTGATAAGAAACGAAAAAGCCGATGCTATATCTTCGCCCGATATAACGGGCGAAGATATGAGCAAAAAAATCGGAAACAGAATAAAAAGGCAGATGAGCGCCGCTCTCGTTTTATTCACAAAAACGTTTTTCAAGCGTTTTATGCCTCACTTTCAACGTAGGCTGCCGCAAGATCGAAGCCGAACCGATCTTTGAAAACCTTATCGGAAACAGTCCACTGAACGTAGCGCGAAGCGTAATATTCTTTTTGGCCGGATATAAAGAAGTGGTCGTTTGAATCACTCGAATGAGTGAAATTATCGGGCAGATCATGTATATCCTCTTCTGTGTCGATGATATATAAGATCACGCTGTACGTATCGTCATTATATATTTTACCGTTGTAATCTATCGAATTTAAGATATTGTCGATATCTTTTCTTGATCCGCTCTCAAAAAACAATTCAGGATATGATTCATATTCATCGCCCTCTTTGCAGATCTCAAAATAGATAACGCGCTCATGCAAGGGGTCGGAGCCGCTGTCGATAAGAGCCGAAACGGTGTTCTCAAATACGTCATATACGGGCAAAGTTATTGAAATTCCGTTCGCGTGATAATAAATATTGCCTATAATATCGACACCCGATACGTCGGTCTTGGCGACAATATCCTTTTTATAGCCCTCTAAAACGTGCGCTCCCGCCCCGTTGCCTTTTAAGTAACCGCAATAGATATCGTTTGTATCATAATAGTCAACATAGGATGCCGCGGGATTGCTTTTGCACTCGTAAATGCAATCGTCAATGGCTTTTACGAGCTTATCCGTTTTTTCAAGATAGTTAAACAATTCCATATAGACGTCGTTTTTCAAGCTGTAATGCTTTTCGATGACGATAATGCCGTTTCTGTAATAGAAAACGCAATAGTGATAGATGCCCTCTTCGAACTTTTCGTAATGCACATCGATATAATCATATTCATAATAGCCGACTTCTTCATCGTTTGTGCCTTTTAAGATCTGTGCGATATTTTGGAAGTCTTCTTTGTCGTCAAACGATACTTTTAAGCCGTGGAAATCGATTATCAGCTCATCGGTATATGAATGATCTTTCGCTCTTGATGAGATCTTTTCGCCGGAAGCGATGAAAATTCCGCAATAGGCAATGACTGCGACCATAAACACGGCAAGTCCTTTAAGCCCCGAAAACATCGCTTTTGCATTTTTCTGTATGATCGCATTAGAAAGCATCATAGTGATGACGGCACCGAAAGCGAGGCCGAAAAGAAGCCATGCAAAGCAGATGAACTTTTCTCTGTCGGAGCCGGAAATGAGCCAGAAGATCGAGCCGCAAAGGAGCGATGCCAAAACCATCAAATAGTATTTGACGATAGGCTCGGCGCACTTGAATGCAAGCGGCATTTCAACTCTTTCATTTCTTCTCTTTGCCAAGAGCAAAAACGAAAGTACCACGCAAATTACGGCAACGGTGAGAAGATAGATAACGGATGATGCAGGGGGTGCCGACTGATTTTCGGAAAAGATCGTAAATGCGGGCGACAAATATTTTATTATGTTATTACTCGTATAATAATCAAACGCAAAGTCGGGTATGAATTCCTGCAAGGTCAGAAGCAAAACGAAATAGAGGGCGGGTACGCCGAAAAAGAACAGACCGCAAAGCGCAACGCCGGATGCCAAAAGACCTGCAATGACCGTCGCAAGAGTCGATACCGAATAGACGGTACAATAGTAAAGCGCACAATTTATGACCGCCTTTATGAATGCCGAAATGATTTCGCCGAAATGAGCGCTCATCGGTGAGAAGCCGACAATGAGCGAAAGCGTTGCTATGGCGAATACAGCAACAAAAACGTATTGCAAAAGACCGACGATGTAGTTGAAAGCAAAGAGTTTTAATTTTGACGTCGGAAGACCGGCATAGAAGCAGGCGCTCTTTTTTGTTTGAAGATATCTTGTCATAAAGAATGCCGTAAGGATGGCCATTCCGAAAGCGCCGGCGGCATATAAATAATTTGTCGGTGAGCAAAAGTCTACGACTTCTGTATAATCCGACTCAAGAGATATCATAAGAAGCGTTACTATCGGTATGGCAACAAAGGTCAAAATCAGATAGACAAGGGTCATTGTCCAGTGATTTTTCAGCAAATATGCAAATAAATGACCGTTGTCTGCATAATTTTTTGTCTTTATATCAGAGGATGATGTTTGCAAAGTCATATCCTTTTTCCTCCATTTCGCTGATGAATATTTCTTCCAAAGAAAGCGGTATCATTTCAAAGAAAATGGGGTTAAGAGATGCAAAAAACGTTTCGCATTCTGCCCTCTCGCCCTTTACCACCAAAGATAAGATGCTGCCGCGCCGCTTGAAATCGACGACGTGTATCTTTGTGAGATCGAGTTTGTCGGGATCTTTGACGACAAGCTGTACCTTGTGGATGTTATCGCGCAGATCGTCAACGTCCTTGTCAAATAAAATACCGCCCTTGTGCAAAAGACCCACATGGTCGCAATTATCTTCTAGTTCGCGAAGATTGTGCGATGCGATTATCGGCGTCATGCCTCTGTCGGCAACGTCGCTCGCAATGAGCCTTTTGACGAACTGACGCATAACGGGGTCAAGTCCGTCAAAGGTTTCATCGCAAAGCAGATATTTCGGCGAAGAAGAAAGTGCAAATATCATCGCCGCCTGCTTTTGCATACCCTTTGAGAAAGTGGTTATTTTTCTGTTTCTTTCCAAGCGGAACATCGAGCAAAGCTCACGGTATCTTTCGGAATCAAAGTTCGTATATACTCTTTTATAAAAGTCTTCCATATCGTCGAGGGTCGAATGCGGAAAGAAAAAGAGATCATCCGATACGTATATGATATCCTGCTTGATTTCGGGATTTGAATATATCGTTTTGCCGTCATATAAAACGTCGCCGTAATCCTGACGGTAAATTCCCGACATAATGCGGAGCAAGGTCGATTTTCCGGCTCCGTTTGAGCCGACAAGACCGAAGATGGAGCCCTGCTTTATGGTCGCCGTAACGTTGTCAAGTGATTTGACCTCGCCGAACGACTTTGAAATATTGTTTATTTCAATTTTTGTGTTATTCGTTTGCATTTATTAACTCCTTTGAGACATCAGAAATCACTGCTTGAATTTCGCTGACCGTCATACCTGCCGAAAAGCCGTTTTTCAAGGCTTCGGTTATCTGCCTTTTGGCATCGCTCTTGTATTTGTCAATAAGCTCCGAGAGTTCTTGTTCGGCAAACGAGCCCCTGCCCGGTATGGAATATATGATGCCGCGTCTTTCAAGTTCGGTATAGGCCTTTTGAATAGTATTCGGATTTATTGCAAGATCGGCAGCCAATGAACGCACGCTCGGCATCTGATCGCCGGGGGCTATCATTCCGTTGAAGATCATATCGGAAAAATTATCGACAAGCTGATCGCATAGCGGTTTGCGACTCTTAAAGTCAACAGTTACGCTGTTCAAAAAATTCACCTCCCCAAAGTGTACTATTCGTATTAGTACGGTTATGTTATACACCATCGTTTTATATTTGTCAATATCTTTTGATAAAAAAGCATCAATCGGTTTCGGCGCGTGTTGATAGGGATGTTTTTTGAAGCATTGCCGTCACGCGCCGAAAATGAAGACGCCCTAATGGG
>JAGAFQ010000079.1 GCA_017612495.1 Clostridia bacterium | reverse complement strand
GCGTTCACATATGCTGAAGTTATCAGCGGTTACACCTCATTCTATCTCGGCGCAAAGAGCGTTTGCCCCGACGTTGTAATGAAAGTTCAGTTCACCGGTTCTTGGTATGATGAAAGCGAAGAAAAGAGCGCTGCACAGGCTCTTATCGCAGCAGGCTGCGACCTCATTTCTCAGCACGCTGACTCACTCGGCGCTCCTACCGCTTGCGAAGACGCAGGTATCCCGAACGTTTCTTACAACGGTTCTACCTTCGATGCAGGCGAAAACACCTTCATCATTTCTTCCGCTATCAACTGGAGACCTTATTTCGCATACATCATCAAGAGCGTTTCCACGAATACCGCTATGGACTATGACTACACCGGCACGATCGCTACCGGCTCTGTAGTTCTTTCCGGTCTTAACACCAAGGTTGCCGCTGAAGGCACCAAGGAAGCTATCGAAACCGCTATTGCAGGCTTCGCAGCAGGTACTCTTAACGTATTCGCTACCGACACATTCAAAGTAGGCGGTGCAAAGCTCGATACATTCGTTCCCGGTGCAGCTACCGACGGTGCATTCGATCCCGCTACCGTTATCATTTCCGACGGTGTTTTGCACGAATCCGAATACCGCAGCGCTCCTTACTTCGATGCAACGATCGACGGTATCACACTTCTTAACAGCGCATTCTAATCTGAAAATCAATTAAAGCGAAGGGCTGCCGAATATCGGCAGCCCCTATCCGCTTTATTTTACTTTTTGCCATTTATTATTGAGGTGCAGAATGGAAAAAAACGTTGCTATACAAATGAAAAATATTTCCAAAGCATTCGGCTCAAAGGTCGCCAACAGCCACGTAGATCTGACCGTCTGCCGCGGCGAGATCTTGGCAGTCCTCGGCGAGAACGGATGCGGAAAAACTTCGCTTATGAATATGCTTGCCGGCATCTATTTTCCCGATGAGGGACAGATTTTCGTCGACGGCAAAGAGGTCGTCATCGCCTCACCGAAAGATGCGTTCGATCATAAAATAGGTATGATCCACCAGCATTTCAAATTGGTGGATATCTTTACTGCCGCAGAAAATATCGTTTTGGGTATCGATGAAGAGGGCAGATATAATATCAATGACGTAAACTCCCGTGTTTCTGCCATCGCAGACAAATACGGTTTTCATATAGACCCGAAAAAGAAGATCTATGATATGTCTGTTTCTGAAAAACAGACTGTTGAAATAATCAAGGTGCTTTATCGCGGTGCCGATATACTCATCCTCGATGAGCCGACCGCGGTTTTGACTCCCCAGGAGACCACGCGCCTTTTTGCCGTTCTGCGCGCCATGAAAGCAGACGGAAAGTCGATAATCATCATAACTCACAAGCTCCATGAGGTTTTGAGCATTTCAGACAGAGTTGCCGTATTGCGTGCCGGTACGCACATAGCAACGGTCGATACCGCAAGCACCAATGAATCGGAACTCACCGAAATGATGGTCGGCAAAAAGGTCGTTTTGAATATCGACCGCGCCGAGCCGAAAAATCCCGAGCCCCGTTTGGTAGTCAAAAACATACGCAGCGTTGACGAAGACGGCAACGAGGTATTGAAGGGAATTTCGTTCACCGCGAATGCGGGCGAGATACTCGGCATTGCGGGTATCGCGGGCAGCGGTCAGCGCGAGCTTCTTGAGACCATAGCAGGTCTTCACCCCTCAAACGTCGGCGACGTGATCTTTCACAGTCCGAAAAAGAACAAGCCCGTTTCATATTTCCACAAGAGTTATGAAAAGGTCTTGGAACTTTCAAAAGAAAATAAATTCCACTACGAAAACGGCGAGCGAGTCGACTTTACGGGCATGCGCCGCAAGGATATCAAAAAGCTCGTCAACGATGAAAAGGTTTTGTTTGACGAGGACGAGCTTATCGACTTGCGCGACAAAACTCCGCTTCAGATACGTGAGCTCGGCGTTCGCCTTTCGTTCGTGCCGGAGGATCGCCTCGGTATGGGACTTGTCGGAAATATGGATATTACCGACAATATGATGCTTCGCAGTTACAGAAAAGGTGATTCGATCTTTGTCAACCGTCAAAAGCCGAAGGCTTTGGCGGAGGATATCGTTTCGAGCCTTGAAGTGTCAACTCCCGGTTTGTCAACTCCCGTTCGCAAGCTTTCGGGCGGCAACGTTCAAAAGGTGCTTGTCGGACGTGAGATAGCGCTTTCGCCGAAGGTGCTTATGGCGGCTTATCCCGTAAGAGGTCTTGATATCAACTCCTCTTATCTTATCTATAATCTGCTTAACAAACAAAAAGAAAACGGCGTTGCGGTCATCTTCGTCGGCGAAGACCTTGACGTGCTTTTGGGACTTTGCGACAGGATCATGGTATTGAATTCCGGCAAGATCACGGGCATTCTCGACGGCAGGACCGCAACAAAAGAAGAAATAGGGTTTTTGATGACGAAAACAGACGGAATGGGGGAAGAGAAGCATGAATAAGCAAAACACGGTCAAAGAGCCGTTTATTCACATCACGCGCCGCGTGTCGATAAAACCCGTTTATTCGATCCTCATTCGTTTGGGCGCGATAGTCGCCGCACTTATCGTCAGCGGACTTATGGCATTTTTGCTCATTGAAAAGCTCAGTCAAAACCCCGAAAAAATCGGTCAATATTACATTTCGCTCGTAAAAGGCTCATTCTCGAACGGCGAAATGACTTGGAAGTTCTTTAAGAACACCGCCGTACTGCTCTGCATCTCTTTGGCGCTCACTCCCGCTTTTCGTATGCGCTTTTGGAACATCGGTGCAGAGGGTCAGACGCTTATGGGCGTTTTCGGCGCCATCTCTGTTTCTTTCTATCTCGGCGGCAAAATTCCCGAGTCGCTTTTGATAGTTTTGATGTTTGTCGGCGCGCTTATATGCGGTGCCGTTTGGGGACTTATACCGGCGATCTTCAAAGCTTTCTTCAATACGAACGAAACGCTTTTCACGCTGATGCTCAACTACATAGCGACGTTCTTCGTCAGTTTCTTCCTCTTGAAATGGGTGCCCAGCGGAAACGCGCTCGGAATTCTCGAACACGGCTGGCTGCCTACCCCTATCCACAACTATTTTCTCATTATCGCGGTCGTTGCGATAATGACCGTGGTTTTGTTCATCTATCTTTATTACAGCAAGCACGGATATGAAATAAACGTAGTCGGCGAGAGCATCAATACCGCAAACTACATCGGCATCAACGTCAAAAAAGTCATAATCAGAACGATGCTTTTGTCAGGCGTTCTTTGCGGACTTGCGGGCTTTTTGATCGGCGCGGGACTTGACCACTCGATAACATCCGAAACAGTCGGCGGACGCGGCTTTACCGCAATTTTGGTATCTTGGCTCGCATACTTCAATCCGCTCATCATGGCACTTATGGCGGGACTTGTGGTATTCTTGGAAATGGGCGCCGAACAGATCTCGCAGACCTTTGACGTTCAGGGTGCTATCCCGAAAGTCATCGTCGGCACGATCCTTTTCTTCATCATCGGTTGTGAATTCTTTATAAATTATGAGATCCACTTCCGCAAATCGCACAAAGAGGAGGCATAAATATGGGATGGCTTAATTTTATCATTGAGTCGCTCGCTTTCGGAGCAACATTCATTTATGGCTCGACCGGTGAGATCATCACCGAAAAATCGGGAAACTTGAACCTCGGCATTCCCGGCATTATGTGCATGGGCGGCGCCGGCGGATGTCTTGTTCTCAACTATATAGGCAAATCGAATATGAATCCGATACTCATCGTTTTACTCGGCATTCTCTGTTCCTTTGCCGCTTCTGCCGTAATGGGCGTGATATACAGTTTTATGACCGTTACGCTGCGCTGCAATCAGAATGTTACCGGTCTTGCAATGACCACCTTCGGCGTCGGTCTTGCGTGGACGATCATGGCAAAGCTTCAACAGACAAAATACCTCAACACTCCCAAAAAATATTACCGTTTCCCGTTTTCTCAAAACGTCACCAAATGGCAGGAAATGGGACTTGATTCTATGCAGAAGCTCGGAGTTATGTTCTTCTTGGCGATAATTATTGCCGTTTTGGCATCGTTCCTCCTTTATCGCACAAAGGTAGGTCTTAATCTTCGTGCGGTCGGTGAAAACCCGGCGACTGCCGATGCCGTCGGCATCAACGTCACAAGATATAAATACATCGCGACCTGCATCGGCAGCGGCATTGCGGGTCTCGGCGGATTTTATTACATCATCGACTTTTCCGGCTCCGGTGAGGCTTATAAGAGTCTTGAAGCCTACGGCTGGCTCTCCATCGCCTTGGTTATTTTCGCGCTTTGGCGTCCGCATCTCACCATTGTCGGCTCTACCGTTTTCGGTATTCTGTTCAGCTGTTCATCTTATATCACGAATATTTCGTGGATACGCACCACCATGGCGACAAAGCCCCTCTTGCGTATGCTCCCGTATATCGTAACGATCATCGTGCTTGTCGTCACGAGTATTCGCAACAAAAAAGAAAATCAGCCTCCGGCATCACTCGGACTTTCCTATTTCAGGGAGGACCGCTAATAGCCCGTATGGCTATTAGCTGCAAGAATGCTTCGCATTCTTGTGGGCGCAATATGGTCTGACCGGAAATCAGCTGCAAGAACGCAAAGAATTCTTGTGGGTAAATAATTTAATAATAAAAAAGCGATAACGAAATTCATTCGTTATCGCTTTTTGTTTTATTATCTCACTTTGCTTTTGTGAGCTTTGCAAAGGTCGCCATCAGCTTTTTCGTGCCGACGTTTTCAAAGGCGATCTCATATATGATATCGGCTCCCATTTCTTTTGCCGACAAAATAGTGCCGTCGCCGAATACCATGTGATGCACTCTGTCGCCGCATTCAAAACGTTCATAGCTCGTCGTGTGGCCTATTCCGCTTGAAATATCCGACTGCTTGAGAAAATTCTGCATCGATGACGTATTTTTTCTGCGCGGGATATTGACGGCATCTTCGGTAATTCTCGGCTTGATCTTCGGCGAATCGTCAAAGACGAATTTTTCGGGTATTTCCGCTATAAAGCGCGAGGGCGAATTGAACTGCGTTCTGCCGTACAGCAGTCTTTCACGGGTGAAGGTCAAGAACAGACGCTGACGCGCACGGGTGATGGCAACGTAGGCAAGACGTCTTTCTTCTTCGAGCTCGTCAGGCATCATTGCCGACTGCATATTCGGAAAGAGTCCCTCTTCCATGCCCGGCACAAAGACAACGGGGAATTCAAGTCCTTTTGCGCTGTGTATGGTCATCATCGTCACGGCATTGGCGTCTTCTGAATAGTTGTCGATATCGGAGATGAGCGAGACCTCCTCCAAAAATCCCGAAAGTCCGCCGTCGGGATTATTCTTTTCATATTCGACTGCGGAGGAGATGAGTTCGTTTACGTTGTCGATCTTCGAGCTTTCCGCCGAGCCTGCGTCAATGAGCATCTGCATATAGCCGCTGCGCTCTATCGTTTCTTTGAAAAGGACGTCCAAAGATGCCTCTTTTGAAATATCCGTAAGCTTTGTGATGAGCGCGCCGAATTCCGAAAGCTTTGCGGCGCTCTTGGCAAGAACGGGGTAGTCGCCGACGTGCATGATGATGTCGAAAATGCTCTTGTTTTCGTAGGTCGAAAGTTCATCAAGAGCCGAAACGGTGGTATCGCCGATCTTGCGCTTGGGCTCGTTTATTATGCGCTTCAAGCGAAGATTGTCGTTGTGATTGTTTATGACGCAAAGATACGAAATGATATCCTTGACTTCTTTTCTGTCATAGAAGCGCAGACCTCCGAGCATACGGTAGGGAACACCGCTTTTCGCAAAGATGCTTTCTATGGCGTTCGACTGCGCGTTCGTGCGGTATAATATCGCAAAATCGCTGTATTTGCGCTTTTCACGTATCACCATATCCATTATCTTGTTTATGATGAAGCGCGCTTCTTCGTTCTGATTATCGGTCTTGCGCAGCCATATCTTTTCGCCCTCGTCTGAAAGCGACCAAAGCTCCTTGCCGCGTCTGCCGAAGTTGTTTCGTATAACGGAGTTTGCCGCCTCGAGTATGTTTTTTGTCGAGCGATAGTTCTGCTCGAGCTTGATTATCGAAAGGGCGGGATATGTATCGTCAAAATGCAGGATGTTTTCTATCGTCGCGCCGCGGAATTTGTATATGCTCTGGTCGTCATCGCCGACTACCATTATGTTTTCGCCGCCGCCGACCAAAAGGCGCGTGAGCTCGAACTGCGCAGGGTTGGTATCTTGATATTCGTCAACGCAGACGTATTTGAAACGGCGGTGGAAATATTCGCGCACCTCGGGGAATTTTTGTAAAAGCTCTACGGTCTTTACGATGATATCGTCAAAGTCGAGCGCGTTCGCGTCGAAAAGTTTCTTTTGATAAAGCTCATATATAACGGCGATCTTGTGCATTCTGAAATCGCCCTCGGAGTCTTTTGCGAACTCTTCGGGAGTTTGCAGTCTTTCTTTCGCCTGACTTATTATGCTCATTATTTTTTTAACGGGCATTTCCTTATCGTCGATGTTCAGATCTTTTTGACATTCGGCGATTATTTTTTTTGAATCGTCCGTGTCATATATCGTGAATGAACGGCGATATCCTATTTTTTCACCGAACTGACGCAAAAATCTGACGCAGACGGAATGGAACGTTCCTGCGCAGATCTCCTTTGCCGTATCTTCGCCGAGATTCAGAGCGAGGCGCTCTTTTATCTCGTTTGCCGCCTTGTTGGTAAAGGTGATGGCGAGCATAGCATAGGGCGGGCAGGGATCTTTTTTGAATCTTTCAAGATATTCACCGAGCGCTTCGCCCTCGAGATCCTTTGCACTTTCGATATCCGATATGTCATCAGAAGAAATATCATTCGGCACCGTATTGTCAAAATACGCATTGCCGTAGCGGACGATAAAGCCGATGCGATTGACCAAAACGGTGGTCTTGCCTGTTCCGGCACCTGCCAAAACGAGCAAAGGACCTTCTGCGGTGTAAACCGCTTCGCGCTGTTTTTCGTTCAAAAACGAGTAGTATTTATCAAAGAGCGCGCGCTTGGAAGCAAGATATTCTTCAACAAGTGTACTCGGTGCGGAATTGCTCATTTTGTGCCTCCCCGGATGACCGTGAAATATATACTGTATTAAATCTATGATAACATAAAATTCATAAAAAGGCAATAAAAAAGTCGAATGAAAGGCATCGGTATTGACAATAATCATAAGTATGACGAACTGTCATTTTGAACTTGTGCCGCTTTGCGGCAGAATGGAGATTTTTATGATTTTTTCGTATTTTTCGGATATGGCATCGGAGATCAGAGAAGAAAAAGTCAAAACTTATGCCGAAGATTCAACGGGAAAACTCGACGGCGTGGAATATTCGGAATATGAAAGATACGGGGTAAAGATAAACAAGATAAGCATCATATCCGAAGAGGGCGAAAAAATACTCTCAAAGCCTTTGGGTGATTACATCACCGTGCAAACGGGCGATATTTTGCACAAAGAGGAAAGCGAGATACAAAGTATCGCCTCGGCGATCTCGGACGAGATAGTCTATATGAGCAAAAAGCTCGGATATTACGGCGGCAGAGTCATCGCGGCGGGACTCGGCAATAAAAATCTCACCTCCGATTCGCTGGGGCCCGCGGTGTGCGACGGACTTATCGTGACAAGCCACCTAAAAGAGCAAAACCCGAAATTATACAGCGATCTGCACTTCGGCGATCTTTCGGCATTTTGTCCCGGGGTGCTTGCGCAAACGGGCATGGAGAGCTCTTCTTTGGTGCTTGCGGTATGCAAAAGCTATGAAGCAAAGCTCGTTTTGGCTATCGATTCTTTGGCGGCAAAGGAGGTAGGGAATTTGTGTTCCTGCGTTCAGATATGCTCTTGCGGCATCTCTCCCGGCTCGGGGGTGGGAAATTACCGAAAGGAGCTGACAAAAGATTTACTCGGCGTACCCGTCATCTCTGTCGGTGTGCCCATGGTCGTTGACAGCAAGACGCTCGTCTTTGAGGCGATATCGAAGCTTTTCCCCGATAAGACCGATATTTTGCAGACTGCCGATATTTTCCCCGACAGATCGTATTTTGTGACGCCGAGGGATATAGATATTTGTTCTCAAAACTTCGGCGATCTTATTGCGATGGCGATAAACCGTGCGTTCCATAAAAATTTAAGTTTTGAAGATATGGCGCAGATCTGACATAATTTGCACTCCGTTTTGAATAAAATCATTATAAAGGAATTTGATCGGAGTGAGTTTGTGAAAAGAGTATTTTTAAGGATATTTGATTTTTTCAAGGTGAATCGCGGAAACTTTTTGATGCTTTCGACTCTTCTTATGTCGCTTTGCGTCTTTTTGTGCTCGTTTTTGATGGGGGCATACAACGTTTTTCTGCCGAAAAACTTTGCACATTTCGTGAAGAATATTTATTTCGGCAACGATGCAGAGTTCATAATGACCGCCATTGAAACGTCGATAGGCAGAAGCGTCGTTATAAAAAAAGCCGAGACTCAAAAAAGGACGAACAAGGGCAGGATAAGGGCGATCTTGCCGGATATTTCACAACCGATCGAGGATAATATCGGCGAAGATTTCGATATTTACGCCTATGATCTTTCGCTCGTGCCGCAGGGGGCGCATCCCATCATACCCAAAAACCTTTGCTACCGTGAAAACGGCGTTTTTGTGTATAATCAAACATCATACGACGTGGATATATCGCAAAGCGCGTCTGCAAATATCAGCAAAAAAGACGGCTCGGCAGACGGGCCTTTGGTGCTTATATATCATACTCACGGCACAGAGGCTTTTTCAAACGAGGGTGCATATTACAGCGAAGATGACGATTCCGTTCGCTCGTGCGATATCGAAAAAAATATCGTCAGTGTGGGACAAAGCATTGCCGATACGCTGACCGAGAACGGCATCGAGGTCTTGCATCTTTGCGATATGTTTGACAAGGATTCGTTTGCGAATGCTTATGAATATTCGTGCAGCGCCGTTTTGGACGCGCTGAAAAAATATCCGTCGATAAAATACGTGCTCGATATACACCGCGATGCCATTGAGGGTGAAAACGGTGAAATAATAAAACCCGTTTGTCTTTCAAACGGCAAAAGGTGCGCACAGATAATGTTCGTTGTGGGAACCGACGAGGCGGGCAGCGATCATCATGACTGGCAAAAGAATTTTTCACTTGCTCTTGCCTGGCAATCAAAGCTTTTTGAGATGTACGGTGACATCGCAAGACCGATAAATCTGCGCGATGCCTCGTTCAATCAACAGTATTCAAAAGGCGCATTACTGCTTGAAATAGGCGCATCGGGCAACACTCTTTCAGAGGCTAAAGAGGCGGGAGTATGCGTTGCAAAAGCGCTGACGGAACTCATTTATCAAGAATAGTATTTACAACGCCGCCGAAATGTATTAAAATTGACGTAGATATTTCGGCAGACGGGAGATACTATGGCACAGTCGGTTTTTGTAAAATACTATGACAAATTGCTTTGCGACGTTGACTATGAACAAATGTGCAAGTTCATTTGCGAAGCAAAAGATAAATATGCCGCCGATGCTTTATGCGTTTCGGACGTTTCGTGCGGAACGGGAAGTCTGGCGGTTTTGCTTGCAAAACGCGGCTTTGACGTCCACGCATCGGATATTTCGGAAGACATGCTTTCCTTTGCGGCGCAAAAGGCTTTTGAGAGCGGAGAAAAAATCATTTTTTCGCATCAGAATATGAGAGATCTCATTTTGCCGAAGCAAACGGATATTATCATTTCCACTCTTGACAGCGCAAATTCGCTTGTTTCATCGGGAGATCTGCAAAGATTTTTTGTGTCTGCAAACAAAAATTTGGTTTCGGGCGGGCTTTTCATATTCGATATGAATTCCGTTTTGAAATTTGAAAACGTCTATGCCGACAACACCTATACGCTTGAAGACGAAAAGGGCGAGACCTTTTTATCGTGGTCCAATTTTTACAATAAAAAAACTCGCATCTGCGATTTTTATCTGACGTATTTCTGCCGCACAAAGGACGGCAAATATGAAAGATATGACGAGACTTTGCGCGAGAGGGCATATTCAAAGCGCTATGTCTGCGCCTGCCTTGAAAAATGCGGATTTGAGCTTATAAAAGTCTTCGGCGGATATGACGGAGCGGAATGCTCGGAATGTGATGAAAGATGGGTCTTTCTTGCTAAAAAGGCTGAAAGGAAAGCGTGAATATCCGCGCGGCGGAGGAACGGAGAATATTATGGAATATTTGGTAGGGGTCGATTTGGGCGGCACCAACACATCTGTCGGCGCTGTCGATCTTGACGGAAATTTAATAAAGGAATTATCGAGGCCGAGCGGAGATGACGGTGTTTATTCCGTCGCCGACGTGATAATCTCTCTTTGCAAAGAGCTGATCTTTGAATACGGCAAACCTTGCGGTATCGGCATCGGCGTACCCGGAGCCGTCTGCGACGGCACGATAATACGCACGGTGAATTTGCCGATCTCGTATTTTGAGATAGGCAAGATGATAGAATCAAAGCTCGGCGTCAAATACAAGCTTATAAACGATGCAAATGCGGCGGCGCTTGGCGAATATACCGTTATGAAAATGAAAGCCGAAAACGTTGTTCTTATGACGATAGGCACGGGCATCGGCGGAGGTATAATTATTGACGGCAAGATATATGAGGGCGCAAACGGCACCGCCGGCGAGATAGGGCACACCGTTATAAGAAAAGGCGGTCTTATGTGCACTTGCGGCAGACGCGGTTGTTTTGAAAGATATGCTTCTGCCAATGCACTCAAAAGACAGACGGCAAGGGCGGCGAAATTGCACCCCGAAAGTATGCTGGCAAATGCCGAAAAGATCAGCGGAAAGACCGCTTTTGACTGCGCAAGGGCGGGGGACAAGGCTGCCTCCGAGGTAGTAGACAAATACATAGAATACGTCGGTGAGGGCGTTTGCAATCTCATCAACATTTTTCAGCCCGAATATTTTTTGATAGGCGGAGGCATATCAAACGAGGGCGAATATTTCATATCGAGGGTGCGCGATTACGTCAGAAAAAGGGAATATAACCAATTCGGCAAACGCACCGAGATACGCGCCGCATCTCTTTGCAACGATGCCGGCATCATCGGCGCCGCGCTGTATGCAATGGAATGAAAATTGAATGATACAAAACAAAAATCCTATCACGCAAATGATAGGATTTTTTTGTGATTGTATTACGAAATAGCACAATTATATTCCTCGTCCATCCATTCGTACTTCAATGCTTAAATTAAAAATGCTTTTCGCTTCAGCGAAAAGCTACTTTCACTTATTACCCATTACCTCTTACTTATTACCTCCCAAAAATCCCGAACATAGGTAAGAGGTAAAAGGTAAGAAGTAAGAAGAAAAAATCCCGCACACTAACGTGTACGGGATTTTTGGGGTGAGTAAACGGATTCGAACCGTCGGCCTTCAGGGCCACAACCTGACGCTCTAACCAGCTGAGCCATACCCACCGTGTGGCGTGCCTTGGGGGATTCGAACCCTCGACCTACTGCTTAGAAGGCAGTTGCTCTATCCAACTGAGCTAAAGGCACAAAATGGAGCGGGTGATGGGAATCGAACCCACGCGACCAGCTTGGAAGGCTGGAATTCTACCATTGAACTACACCCGCAAAGTGCGAAAAGCGAGGACTCATCCTTTGCGACCTAATTATATTAACACGATTTATTGCCATTGTCAATAGGAAAATAGAGTTTTTGCAAAATAAAGCTCACGGAAATCCCGTGAGCTTTATTTGTGAAAATACCGTGATTTATTGATATACAGCCCTCTCGCCGCCGATGAGTTTCGGTCTCGTTCTTGCGGCAACGAGGTTTGCCTTGCCGATTTTCTTCGTTTTGAGGCGCACGGGCACGGCAACGTGCTTTAAGTGCATACCGATGAGCGTATCGCCGATATCCATTCCGGCATCGGCTTTGACGTATTCGACAACGCAGGGATCTGAAAAGTTTGCATAAGCGGTGGTCGCAAACGAGCCGCCCGCTTTCTTTTGCGGAACTACGCAAACGATCTCAAAACCGTATTTCTTTGCCGCCTCGCGCTCAATGACGATGGCGCGGTTGAGATGCTCACAGCACTGCGCGGCAAGAAAGATGCCTTTTTCTTTGAGGATGGGATATATGCCGTCAAAAGCGGCGCGCGCGGCGTCGATATCGGAATTTTTGCCTATGGTCTCACCGACGATCTCACTTGATGAGCAGCCGATAACGAGAATGTCGCCCGCCGTGATGCCCGATATTTCTATGAGTTCCTTTGTCGCTTCTGCGGCTTCTTTTTTGATCTGTTCGTACATTTTGATACCTTCTTATAAACCGAGATATGCTTTCTGTTCGTCTGAAAGCTTGTCTATTTCGACGTTTGCCGATTTGAGCTTGTAGTTTGCGACGGCTGAATCGATATCGGCGGGGATATTATAAAGTCCCGGCGCCATCTCTTTGCCGTGCTTTGCAAGATATTCAAGACCTTTTGCCTGGATGGAAAAGCTCATATCCATGATCTCGGCAGGGTGGCCGTTGCCTGCGGCAAGGTTGACAAGACGTCCGTCGGCAAGCAGATTTATTATTCTGCCGTCAGCCATATGATAGCCGCGTATATTCGGCTTTCTTTCCCAAATCTTTGTGGCGTTACGGCGAAGGTCCGGCTCGTTTATCTCGACGTTGAAGTGTCCCGAATTTGCGAGCAGTACGCCGTCTTTGAGGTTGTTTATCGACTTTTCGGTGATGACGTCCTTACAGCCCGTTGCGGTGATGAACAAATCGCCGATCTTGGCGGCTTCTTCCATGGGCATAACTCTGAAACCGTCCATGATCGCTTCGATCGCCTTGACGGGATTTACCTCCGTCACAACGACCAAGGCGCCCATACCTTTGGCGCGCATCGCAATGCCTCTGCCGCACCAGCCGTAGCCTGCAACGACAACGGTCTTGCCGGCGATGATCAGATTAGTGGTATTCATGATGCCGTCAAGGGTAGATTGACCCGTGCCGTAGCGGTTGTCGAAAAGATGCTTGCATTCGGCGTCATTCACGTCGAGCATCGTGTAGTGAAGGTCTCCCGACGCCATACGCGAACGCAAACGGTGAATGCCGGTCGTTGTCTCTTCGCATCCGCCGAGCAGGTTTTGACCGTATTCGCGGCACTCACCCTCGATGAGCGAGATGAAATCGCCGCCGTCGTCGATCATTAAATCGGGTTTTACCGAAAGGGTTGCTTTGAGATCGGCAATATACTGTTCTTCGCTTGCGCCGTGGTGCGCATTGACGCAGAAGCCGAGTGAATGAAGCGCGGCGGCTACGTCATCCTGCGTTGAGAGGGGATTGCAGCCCGTTATATATACGTCAGCGCCTCCCGCTTTCAAGGTGATGGCAAGATAAGCCGTTTTCGCTTCGAGATGGATGGACATTGAGATCTTTTTGCCCGCAAACGGTTTCGTCTTTTCAAATTCGGCGCGGATATTGTTCAGAATGGGCATATAGCTTTCTACCCAATGTATTTTGTCAAGTCCGCTTTCAAAAAGAGCGGGATTTGTAATATTGCTCGTCATAAAATCTCCTTTTGCGGCGCGCAAAAAGCATATTTGCCGTCGCCGCACGTTATTTACAAGATATTATAGCAGATTTTTCATTTTTTGTAAATGTATTTTGCTCAAAACGCATTTATATAAAATAATATAATAAGCACATTCGTAATGGTTGACGAGCGATACAATATGTGATAAAATAACTTAAACTGCAATATTTTGCGCATATTTATGAACGGAGAAAACGAAAATTGAAACACGTTTTTATTCTCAATCCCGCGGCAGGTCAGTGCACGGCCCAAAAAGACTATGAAGAACAGATAAAGATTTGTGCCGAAAAACTCGGCTGCGATTATGAAATATATTTTACAAAAGGTGTCGGCGATGCGACGGATTTTGTAAAAAACTATGACCAGAAGGGTGAATGCTGCCGCTATTATTCGATAGGCGGTGACGGAACTCTCAATGAGGTCGTTCACGGTGCCGTCGGCAAAGAGAATTGCGAGGTCGCGGCTATTCCGGCGGGAACGGGCAATGACTTCATCCGCAGTTTTTCGCATCACGTCTATTTTTCCGATATAGAGCGCCAGATGCGCGGACATGCCGATTCTGTCGACGTTATCGAATACGACGGCGGACACGCGATAAATATGGTGAATATCGGATATGACTGCCGTGTAGTCGAGTGTACCGCGATACTCAAAAAACAGCCGTTTATCGCCGGCAGTTTTGCCTATATCGCGGGTCTCGTCATCGAGCTCGCAAGAAAGATGGGCGATGAGATAGAGCTTATTTTTGACGGCGACAAGAAAGTTGGCGGCACTTATTTGCTTTGCTCCGTTGCAAACGGATGCTATTGCGGCGGCGGTTTTTATTCGTCTCCGCTTGCAAAGCTCAATAACGGAATGCTCGACGTGAATCTCATAAAAAAGGTATCGCGTCTTGAATTCCTGTCGATGGTCGGCGAATACAAGACGGGACATCTTTATGATTCCGAAAAGACGAAGGGCGTTTATGAGTATTACCGTTGCAATTCAGTCACCATAAAACAAAAAACAAGACCGCTTTTCTGCATTGACGGTGAACTTTGTCATAAAGACGAGCTCACCTTCCGTGCGCTCAAGAACGCGTTGCGCTTTTCGATCCCCGAGGGCTGCCAAAAGACGCACATGGTGTCTGAAAAGGCAGAAGAATTTCAAACGGTATAATAAGTTTTTTACATAATGCGGAGGCAAATATGAGTACAAAGATTTTAGTTATTGATGATGACGTCAACATCTGTGAGGCGGTAAGACTCTATCTTGAAAATGACGGATATGAAGTCAAGACCGTAAATGACGGTGCCGACGGAGTGGCATATTTCAAGCTTTACGATCCCGATCTTGTTCTGCTCGACATTATGCTTCCGCGCAAGGACGGCTGGCAGGTGTGCCGTGAGATACGCGAGGTATCTTCAAAGCCGATCATTATGGTCACCGCCAAGGGCGAGGTCTTTGACAAGGTGTTGGGACTTGAACTCGGTGCCGATGACTTTATGGTGAAGCCCATCGATTTAAAGGAACTTTCGGCAAGGATCAAGGTCGTTTTGCGCCGCTGTAATTCGCCCGCAGAAGGCGATGAGGGCGAAACGATCAAATTTGAAAACATCGAAATAAGCCTTCAAAGATATGAACTCAAAATACGCGGAAAAGCCATTGATATTCCGCCCAAGGAACTCGAACTTTTATATTTTCTTATGTCGAATACGAATCGCGTTTTCACAAGAGATCAGCTTCTTGACAAGGTTTGGGGCTTCGATTATCTGGGCGATTCGAGAACGGTCGACGTTCACGTCAAGCGTTTGAGAGAAAAGCTCGAGGGCGTCAGCGACAAATGGGTGCTCAAAACCGTTTGGGGCGTCGGCTATAAATTCGAGATCTTATGAGTGAAGACGGGCAGGGTGCCGCAGGTATTTTTCCCGTTTTGACCAAAAGGCAGGTGAGAGCTTATGAGTATATATAAAAAGTCGGTGATGATATTTGCCGCCATCATGGTGGCATCGTTTTTGATCTTCGGCGGAATTACTCTTTGGCTCGTTACCGATTATTATTCAGATTCCCAGCGAGACCAAATCTCGCAGACGGCGATGCTTTCGGCATCTTATATCGAACAGAATTACCGAAAGAACGGCACGCGCGGCTTTAACCAATACGTCTATTACAGTCAAGAAGAATTGCTCGAATTTTTGAAAGTCGCCGCAAATGAGACCGACCACAGATACGGAATTATCTGCGACAGAAACGGCAACGTGCTTTTAAGCCCCGAAAACAGCGTCAACTTTGATATAAAGCTTTCCGAAAAAACCATTTCGGCGATGCTTTCGGATGAGGGATATTATGAGTTTACGTCTCTTGACGGTATGCTTTATGAAAAGCATTTCGTGTCTTCATTCCCGATAAGCTCGCAGGACGGTCTCGTTTCGGGCTTCTTGATCATTTGTTCATCGTTTGCTTTTATGCACGATCTGTTTATGAACATTTTGCGAATTACGGTATTGGCAACGCTCGTATCGCTTGCCGTCGTATTCGTTTTGCTTCTCATCGTAAGCAAAAGATTTACAAATCCGCTTCGCAAGATAGGCGATGCGGCGAGGGATTTTGCAAGCGGAAAATTCGATGCCCGCATACCCGTCAACGGAAAGGGCGAAATTGCCGAGCTTGCCGTTGCTTTCAACAATATGGCAACGTCTTTGGAACAGATAGAAAATACGAGAAGAGCGTTTTTATCAAACGTATCGCACGAACTGCGAACTCCCATGGCGACGATCTCGGGCTTTGTTGACGGAATGCTCTCGGGCGCTATCAAGCCCGAAAACTACGAGCATTATCTCGGCATTATTTCGGGTGAGGTCAAGCGCTTGTCTCGTTTGATAGGAACGATACTCGATATCACGCGCATACAGTCGGGTGAAAAGGTTTTGAACGTTTCGCCGTTCGATATATGCGAGACCGCAAGGATCATTCTCATCTCATTCGAGCAGCAGATAGAGCAGAGAAAGCTCGACGTCGAATTCGAGTGCGATAAAGACAACATCTGCGTTTCGGCAGATCCCGATGCGATATACAGAGTTGCCTATAACCTTATTGAAAACGCGATAAAGTATGCAAAGGACGGGGGAAAACTCAAAGTCAGCATACTCAAAAAAGATAAAAAAGTCTTCGTTTCGGTCTATAACGAGGGCGAGGGAATAAGGCAGGAGGAACTGCCGAACGTTTTTGAGCGCTTTTATAAGATTGACCACAGCCACGGACTTGACAAATCGGGTCTCGGACTCGGACTCAACATCGTCAAGGCGATCATCGATCTGCACGGCGAAGAAATTTTTGTCAAATCAAAGTTCGGCGAATATTGTGAATTCGTATTCACTCTCACCGAAACGACTCAAAACGGCAAATAATTCATCGTCGGTGCACAAACTCATAACACACTGTTAACATTTGTACTGTAAACTGTAAAAAAACAAGGAAAGGAGCGATTTTCGTGAAAGACGCTGCAAAACTTAAAAACGGCGAAGTCAGCTACGGCGGATATCGCTCTGTTTTTGCATACGAGAGGGCAAGAAAAAGAGATAAAAACAGATTTCCGCTTCTTTGGGCGCTTATATCTGTTTTGATAGTTGCAATGTGCGTCATAGCCGCCGTCGTTATTTTTGCGCAAAGCAAAAACGATGATTTGAAAGAAGACGCAAGGCACCCCGCAAATACGCCATCAAACGGCGAGATCGCTTCGCCGACGTACGAAAGTCCCTCGGACGGCATATTTTTGGCGCACGTAAGTGAGCCGAAGACCCAAAGAGAATCTGCCGAGGGTGTAGTTTCAGAGGCTTCCGCCTCGATAGTCGATCTGACCGTTTCAGAGAAAAACCGCATTTATAATACCGGCGGAATCATTCTGACCGAAGACGGTTACGTTTTGACGCTTTTATCTTCGATAGCCGGTGAGCGCAATATCAAGGCAAGACTTTCAAGCGGTTCCGACCGCGGCGTTCACATCGTCGGTGTCGATGAAGAACTCAATATTGCCGTTTTGAAGCTCGACAGCAAAGGCTATACGCCGGCGCACATTTCAGAGTTTTCTTCGCTTTCTGTCGGCGAGATGGCATACGTGCTCTCGCCCGTTGCCGCGCCTGCAAATTATACTACCGCCACACTCTTCACCAAGAGCGAGGCCTCGGGCAGCCTCCACTATTTGGGACGTTCTTTTGAGAACTCAGGCCTGCCCGTCATAGATATTTACGGCAACTTCGTTTCGATCTTATCAGCGTCCGACGGCACTGTCACATCGATAGACGCGCTGATACCGAGAGTCAACGAGATAATACAAAATGACCATAAGAGCGATATTATCGGCGGCGATGCTCTCGATATTTACGATATGTCGGTCAGAAACCTCTACAAAAAGGAAACGAGTCTTTACAATCTGCCTTCCGGCATCAAGGTAGTATCTATCGCCAACGAAAGCGATATTTGGTATGCCGGACTTCGTGTCAACGATATCATCGTAAGCTTTAATCAGTCGTTTATATATTCGGTCGATGACCTTGCGAAATATCAGAGTGCTTTTCCGAGCGGATTTTTGGCAAAGCTCACCGTGTTCAGAAACGGCAGTTTTATAAACATCTTCTTTTTGACGAAATAAAAGCCGCATTTAATATGCGGTTTTTTATTTTGTAAAAGTTCATAATGGCATTGATTTTTTTGTGCTTTTCTGCTATGATAATATTGGTATAGAATAAATTGGTAGATTTTGGAGATCGCGCAATGTATAAGATCCTGAAAAAAGAATATCTCACGCAAACTGTCATAAGAATCACCGTTTCTGCGCCTTTGGCGGCGCGCCGTGCAGAACCGGGACAGTTCGTCATTTTGCGTGTTTGCGACGACGGTGAGCGCATTCCTCTCACTATTTCCGATTACGACAGAGAAAAGGGAACGGTGAGCGTCATCTTTTCCGCTTGCGGAGCCACGACGATGAAGCTTGCCGCAAAAAATGAGGGCGATCTCATATCCGATTTTGCAGGGCCTTTGGGCAAACCCACCGATACGGACGGCGTAAAAAAGGTAGCTGTCGTCGCGGGCGGTGTCGGATGCGCCATTGCTTATCCCGTTGCGAAAAAATTCAAAAATCTCGGATGCACCGTACATACCGTTATAGGTTTCAGAACAAAAGATCTTGTGATACTTTGCGATGAATTCAAAGGTGTCAGCGACGTTTTCAAGCTTATGAGCGATGACGGAACGGCAGGCGAGCGCGGCTTTGTCACCGCCGCTCTTGAAAATCTGATACTCGGCGGCGAAAAATACGATAAGATCATAACGATAGGTCCGCTTCCCATGATGAAGTTCGTTTGCGCGATAGCGCAAAAATACAATATCCCCTCCGTTGCGAGTATGAATCCCATTATGATCGACGGTACGGGAATGTGCGGCGGATGCCGTTTGACGGTAGGCGGAAAAATGTGCTTTGCCTGCGTTGACGGTCCCGAATTCGACGGCAGCCTTATCGATTTTGACGAGGCGATAGCACGTCTTTCGATTTATAAAGATTTTGAAAACAAAAAAAGAGAAGAGACCTGCAATCTTTTAGGAGGCATAAAAAATGGCTGATTTGACTAAAAGAACGGAAATGGCGCTTCTCGATGCCGATATAAGAAAGACAAGCTTTGACGAGGTAGCGCTCGGATATACCGAAAGCGAAGCGATCGCGGAAGCAAAGCGCTGTCTTAACTGCAAAAACCATCCCTGCGTCGGCGGATGCCCCGTCGGCATTAACATACCTGAATTTATAGCATATGTTGCAAATGGAGATTTTGCGAGCGCCTATGAGGTGCTTTCCGAATCGACCTCTTTGCCCGCGGTCTGCGGCAGAGTCTGCCCGCAGGAAAGTCAATGCGAAAAATACTGTGTTCGCGGCATAAAGGGCGATGCCGTCGCCATCGGCAGACTTGAAAGATTTGTTGCCGATTGGAACAGAAAAAACAATAAAAACAAGGTGTCAAAGCCTTTGCCGAACGGCCACAAGGTCGCTGTTGTCGGCTCGGGCCCTTCGGGACTTGCGTGTGCCTCGCACCTTGCCAAGATGGGGTATGATGTGACGGTATATGAAGCACTGCACATACCCGGCGGCGTGCTTTCATACGGCATTCCCGAATTCCGTTTGCCGAAAAGCATAGTAAAATATGAAATAGATGCGCTTTGTGCTTTGGGCGTCAAAATAGAGACCAACGTCATCATAGGCAAGACCGTTTTGATAGACGAACTGTTTTCGGATTTCGGCTATGAAGCGGTGTTCATCGGCAGCGGAGCAGGTCTTCCGAAATTTATGAAGATACCGGGAGAATCGCTCAAAGGCGTATTTTCGGCGAATGAGTTTTTGACCCGTATAAATCTTATGGGCGCAAACCGCTTATCGAGCGACACACCCATATTCCGTCCGAAGAAATGCGTTGTAGTGGGCGGCGGAAACGTTGCCATGGACGCGGCAAGATGCGCAAAACGCCTCGGCGCCGACGTGAAGATAGTTTACCGCAGAACAAAAGCGGAGCTTCCCGCAAGACTTGAAGAGGTCGAGCACGCGGAGCAAGAGGGAATAGAGTTTTTGCTCTTGACCAATCCCGTTATGATAAACGGCGACGAAAACGGATTTGTAAGATCCATCGTCTGCCGCAAGATGAAACTCGGCGAGCCCGATGCATCGGGCAGAGCGCGTCCCTATGAAATAGAAAACAGCGATTTTTCGATAGATGCCGACGCCGTGATAATGGCGCTCGGAACTTCTCCCAATCCGCTTATCGCATCGACTACATACGGTCTTGAAACCGAAAAGTTCGGCGGCATTTGCACAGACGAAGTCGGCAAGACCTCAAAAGACAATGTCTTTGCCGGAGGAGATGCGGTGACGGGTGCGGCAACGGTCATTTTGGCAATGGGAGCCGGCAAGAAAGCCGCCGCCGAGATCGACCGCGTATTAAACAGTAAATAATATTTGTTATAATAAGTTTTCGGAGGTTATCAATGAACTACGGAATTATTGACAATGTTGAATCTTTGAAAGCGGCGCTTGAAAAGCTTCGGGCGGCGCAAAAGGAATTTGCGACCTTTTCTGAAGAAAAGGTAGATGAGATCTTCCGCGCGGCGGCGATAGCGGCTAATATGCAGCGCATCCCTCTGGCGAAAGCGGCGGTAGAAGAGACCGGCATGGGCATCGTTGAAGATAAGGTGACAAAGAATCACTTTGCATCGGAATACATCTACAACAAATACCGTCACGTCAAGACCTGCGGTGTCATCGAAGAAGATAGATCGGCAGGTGTCAAGATCATAGCGGAGCCGGTCGGCGTTATTGCGGCAGTCATTCCCACCACGAACCCGACTTCAACCGCGATCTTCAAGACACTTTTGGCTCTTAAAACGAGAAACGGTATCATCATAAGCCCTCATCCCCGTGCGAAAAACAGCACGATCGCCGCGGCAAAGGTAGTGCTTGAAGCGGCAGTCAAAGCGGGGGCGCCGAAGGGTATCATCTCGTGGATCGACGTTCCGTCTTTGGAACTCACCAACTACGTTATGCAGAATTCGGATATCATTTTGGCGACCGGCGGACCCGGTATGGTCAAGAGCGCATATTCGAGCGGAAAGCCTGCGGTCGGTGTAGGTCCCGGCAACACCCCGGCGATCATCGACGACAGCGCCGATATATTGCTTGCGGTAAACTCGATAATCCACTCAAAGACGTTTGATAACGGTATGATCTGCGCATCGGAGCAGTCTGTTATCGTACTTGATAAGGTCTACAAGAAAGTACGCGATGAATTCCAAAAACGCGGATGTTATTTCCTTTCGGACGATGAAACCGAAAAAGTACGCAAGACTATCTTGATAAACGGAAGCCTTAACGCGAAGATCGTCGGTCAAAGAGCGGCGACCATCGCAAAAATGGCGGGCGTTGACGTACCCGATTCTACTAAAATTCTGATCGGCGAAGTCGAAAGCGTCGAACTCTCGGAAGAATTCGCTCACGAAAAGCTTTCTCCCGTTTTGGCAATGTACCACGCCAAAAACTTTGAAGATGCGCTTTCAAAGGCAGAGCATCTGATAGCCGACGGCGGGTACGGTCATACGTCGAGCATATATATGAATACACTCAAAAAGCCCGATGAATATGCTGGGATACTATAATGAACCGGCGTTGACGGGATCCGTGATGAAGGACGGCTGGTTCATCTCAAGCGATCTCGGATGGCTTGACGGCGAAGG
>JAGAFQ010000078.1 GCA_017612495.1 Clostridia bacterium | reverse complement strand
GATTTGCAGGGATGCCATTGTAGAAGATAACAACGGCACGGTACTTGCAAAAAATCAGCCCATAATTTCTTCCATCAAGATAATACCTGATGCAAATAATTGATATACGGGGTGTATTATGAAAAATTTTGATTCTAAAACCAAAAAGGCCGCTCGCTCGGAGCAGCGCAAAGCAGCTGAACAAAAGAAGAAGATCGTTAAGATCTCAATAATTTCCGTTGTTGCCGTCATCCTTTGTGCCGCTATCGTTTTCGGCGCCGTATGGGGTGTTAAATATTGGCAGGACAGCGGCAATTTCTTGCGCACAAAGGTTGCCGTCAAGAGCGACAACTACAAAGTCGACGACGCTATGCTCTCATATCAGTTCTATACTTTCTATGACGAGATATATTCGTCTCTCGGCACCTACGGCATTTCCAACAACTCGTCACTCAAATCTCAAACATTTTACAGTAACTATACGTGGTTTGACTACCTTATGAACAGTGTTGTGAATCAGGTCGCCGAATACGTCTATTACTGCGAATGGGGCAAAGCGAATTCCGTTCCGTTTACCGATGAGACCAAAGCAGACATTGATTCCGATATCGAGCTTATGAAAGAAAATGCCGAAGAAGACGGTATTTCTTTTGATGAATATCTCGTTTCGAATTACGGCAGAGGCGTAAAGGAAAAAGACGTTCGCAATATGTTAGAGATACAATATTACGGTCAGATCTGTCACGATGCCTTCGCCGAAGCGCATGAGGCGACCGACGAACAGATCACGGCTTATTACAATGCGCACAAGGATGACTTTACCTATGCAAGCGTTATTTCGTATTCACTTGAAAACGTGAATTACGATGCTGTAAAGGCATCTCTTGCAAAGGTCGATTCTTATGACGCATATAAAGCGTATATCACTACTTATCTTTTGGGCAAAGGCAAGAGCGAAGATGAAGCCAAAGAGACGGTAGATGCTCTTGTTCCGACCGATATTTGCGCCGCAAACGAGGGTGAGATCGTCGACTTTGCTTTTGCTGACGATGCAAAAGTAGGCAACACCATTGCAATTTCGGAATCTGACAACTCCGTTTCGATCTATTATTTGAGCGAACTTGCTCACAGATATGACTATAAACTCAAAAACGTTCGACACATTCTCCTCAAGACCGATGAAGATGCCGATAAAGAAGTAACGCTTAAAAAGGCTCAATCTTTGCTTGATGAGTATCTTGAAGATCCGACCGAAGATAACTTTATCGCGATCTGCAAAGATAACAGCGAAGACACAACGGCTTCAAACGGCGGTCTCATTGCCGACATCGCAAAGGGCAACTATGTTAAGCCTTTTGAAGATTGGTGCTTTGATGAGGAAAGAAAGCCCGGCGATACCGGAATCGTTGAATCGACCTACGGTTATCACATAATGTATTTCGTAAACGAGGGCGAAGAAAAGTGGTCGCTCGACGTTGCAGACGCTATTTTGGCAGAAGCCGAAAGCGAACTTGCCAATTCGTTTACGGTCAAATTCGATGAAGAAAAACTTGCATCCGTTCCCGGAGACGTAAGAGTTAAAAAATAAACAAAAAAAGACACCCGATAGTATCGAGTGTCTTTCTTTTAAGAAAGATTGAAATGAAATACACACATATATTTTGGGATTTCAACGGTACTGTTTATAACGATATAAACGAAGGAATAGATACTATAAACGAGCTGCTTGTAAGATACGGTCTTAAACCCATTGACTCCCTAAAAACTTACCGCGAACTTTTTTCGTTTCCCATTAAGGATTATTATCGTACTTTGGGCTTTGATTTTTCAAAAAACGATTTTTCCGTCATCGCGGAAGAATGGCTGAAAATCTATCTTGAAAAAACTGCAAATACGTCATATTTTCCCGAGATACCGAGCGTTTTATCAAAACTTAAAGCCCTCGGAGCGAGCAATATAGTTTTCAGTGCGACCGAGATAGGCGTACTTAAAGGTCAGATAAAAAAGCTCGGACTTTGCGATGATTTTGACGACGTGCTCGGCACAAATAACGTTGAGGGCAGCGGCAAGACGGCTGTTGGGATAAAATATATCGAAAGTCACGCCGAAGGCGACAAAAGGGATAGTTTTCTTTTGATAGGCGATACCTTGCACGACGCAGACGTCGCCAAGTCTATGGGAATTGACTGCCTGCTTGTATCGATCGGCCATCAAAGCTATGAAAAACTTTTGTCAGCCGGCGTACCCGTTGTAAGGTCTCTTGAAGAAATAATTCCGTTTTTTGTTGATCAATAATATTGACATTTTGCGATAATTGATGTATAATTGTATCATATGATACAGTTGGAGGCTCACTTGAAAGTCGAAAATTATCTTTTGAAAAAATGTCACGGCTGTAAACTCTTTTGCGGTCTATCGGATGAAACTCTTATGGGTGTTTTTTCAAATTCCGATCACCGCGTAGAACATTATGAAGCGGGAGACGTCATATCGAACGGCGAAAGACCTTTCGGCATAATCATCGACGGCACTGCGGTGATCAAGAAGGTGAGAGCAAGTGACACAGTCGTTTTGCGCACCATCTCGAAAAATATGCCCTTCGGTATTGCCAAGCTTTTTTGCGGCGACGAAAGCAATGACATAAACACCGTCGTTTTTGCAAAGAATAAATGTGAGGTTTTATCGTTTGACGTCTGCAAATTCGAAGAGCAGATCCTTTGTCGCACCGATTTGTGCAGAAATTTTCTTAAAGTGCAAAATGAGCGCATCTGTTTTTTGAACGGCAAGATCGATTCATTCACCGCCGGCACGTCCGAAAAGAAAGTGATCGGATATTTGCTTTCGCAAATTCAAAGCGGCACGCAGACGGTGCATCTTTCGGTGTCGTTTGCAAAGCTCGCATCAATGCTCGATATGGGCAGAGCATCGCTTTACCGAGTTTTCGACGGACTTGAAGATTTGGGACTTATCAGAAGAACCGATAAAACTGTTTTTATAATTGACAAAGATGGGCTGTTTGCCCGGAGGTAGTGTGTTATGAAAAAATTATCCGTTTTCTTTTTTGCTTTATTTTTGGTTTTACCGCTGTTGCTCTTGTCGTGCAAGAAAAATGACTCATTGCCCGATGACGATTACACAATAAACATAAAAACTCTTGCGGGGCCTACGGGCATGGGCATGGCAAAGCTTATGGAAGATTCGCAAAACGGCAAAAACTACGTTTTCACCGTTGCTCAAAATCCGCAGGATATTCAGGCGGATATCGTCAAGGGCGATTTTGATATCGCGGCTTTGCCGATAAATTTGGCATCCGCCCTTTATGAAAAGACAAATCACTCATTCAAAATCGCCGCAATAAATACTTTGGGCGTATTGTATATACTTGAAAACGGTGATACAATTAAAGATGTAAAAGATCTTGCAGGCAAGACGGTTTTCTGCTTCGGTCAAGGCTCGACGCCCGAATACACTCTGCGCTATATACTCAAAGAGAATTCAATAGATCCCGATTCCGATATCGATATTCAGTTTGTTACTGATCAAACCGAGTTGACCGCCAAGATGGCATCTTCGGCAATCAAAACGGCTATGCTGCCCGAGCCGAGCGTATCTGCAGTCTTACAAAAGAACAATGATATCAGAATAGCGCTCGATATTACAAAAGAATGGGATAAGGTCTCCGATCAAACGCTTTTTCAAGGCTGCATCGTTGTCAATAACTCTATGATAAGAAACCATCCCGATGCCTTAAAATCATTTCTTGACGATTATAAAGCATCGGTGGAATTTATCAAAACCGACGACAGCGCCTCATCGCTCGTTGTCAAACACGGAATAATTCCAAACGAAGCCGTGGCAAAAAGCGCCATTCCCAATTCCAATATTTGCTATATAGACGGCGAAGAGATGAAATCACTCACCGTGAATATGCTGGAAATTTTATATTCCGAAAATCCAAAATCTATCGGAGGCAAACTCCCCGATGAAAACTTCTATTATCAACAGCAAAAGTAAAAAAATCTTTCTTTTCACGGCTGCGGTCATCTTTTGGATCGCCGTTTGGGAGATATCGGCATACTTTATTGCAAAGCCCGTCGTTTTGCCGGCTCCGCACAGTGTGATTGCCAGACTTTCTTCTTTGCTTTTTCAAGGCTTGTTTTGGAAAACCGTCTCAAATTCGATCTTGCATATCACGCTCGGGCTGATATTCGGCGTTTTATGCGGCACACTTTTTGCCGTGTTTTCTCATCTTTGTGATGTCTTCTTTGCCTTTGCATCGCCCGTTTTGGCGGTAATAAAGGCAACTCCCGTTGCGTCATTCATTATACTCGCTCTTGTGTGGCTGCCGAAAGAAGACGTGCCCATGGTCGTTGCGTCGCTTCTTGTGCTGCCGCTTATGTACCAAAATATAAAATCTGCACTTGATAACTTAAATCGCGGTCATAAAAATGTTTTGGATGTTTTTGACGTACCGTTTTTTACGCAAATAAAGATATACTATATACCGAGCGTTATGCCGTATTTTCTTTCAGGCTTCAAAACCGCTTTGGGTTTTGCGTGGAAAGCGGGAATAGCGGGTGAGGTTTTATGCGCCTCCGATTTGACTATCGGAAAAATGGTATACGATTCGAAGATCTATCTTGAAACAGTCGATCTGTTCGCCTGGACGGCTGTCGTCGTGATCATCAGCTTCATACTCGAAAAGGTGTTTGCAAAGCTCATTATGCTTTTACCTTATTCCGATATCGGAGGTGTAAAGCATGAATGACATAGTCTTTACAAACGTATCGTTTTCTTACGGCGACAAAAAGATACTCGATAGCGTTTCGTTCACCGTAAAGGGCGGTGCCGTGACTTCCGTTTTCGCTCCGTCGGGACGGGGAAAGACCACCGTTTTGAATCTTATTGCAGGGCTGATTAAGCCGGATTTCGGCACGATTTCGGGCATTGAAAAGGGCAGATCCGTTTCTTATGTATTCCAGGAAGACAATCTGTTTCATTGGATGAGTGCGTCGCAAAACGTCGCTCTGGGTAAAAGCAATAAAACGAGTGATGAACTTTTGCTCTCGCTCGGCCTTTCAAAGGACGATCTTGATAAATTCCCAAACGAGCTTTCGGGCGGTATGAGCCGCAGGGTAGCGATAGCGCGCGCTTTATATGCCGATCGCGATATATATCTTCTCGACGAGCCGTTTTCGGGACTCGATGAAGAAACCAAAGATTCAGTCGCAAATTTCGTCTTTTCAAAGCTTTCCGGCAAGACCGTTGTGTTTGTCACACATGACGCCGATGAAATTAAAAAATATGCCGACGTTACTTTGACGCTTTGATTCGGAAGGAGTTCACTATGAAAAAAATTATTGTTTCGGTTTTTGCTCTTGCGCTGCTTTTGTCGGCGCTCGCACTTTCTGTCTGTGCAACGACGGATGTCGATATCGAGCCGCCTCAAAACGTCAGCGCCTCGAAATTCTACGATGAATCGACGGGCGTCGTTTCAAGTATCAAAATTACATATACGAACTCCGAATCGTTCGATGATCTTATAACGTCGCGCTTTGAAAACGGAAACTACGTTTTTTCTTATAAAATCGTGGGAAGATATCGTGTAGACGACAAGGATTGGTATGAGTTTTCTTCGGGAGATTTTACTTTTGCAAGCGGCCAGAAGGTCTTATCTTCCATTTCCGTTTTGCACGCCGATGACCAAAGTCTTTCGCCGGATCTTAAAGAACTTGTCAAGACCGACAACGGCGTCACCTTCTTATATCTTTCAACTCACAAGATCGATATTCAAATCAAATACGTCATTTGCGCTTTGACTGACGGATTTACATTTGAATCGGAATATTCATCTGTTTCGGTCATCTCCGACGAAGACTCGGGCCGCAGTGAATTTGACAAAACTCAAAAGCCCGAAATCACTTCCGGCAGAATAAGATATCAGGCTGACAGCGGCTATTATCTGACCATCGAGATGAAACATCCCGATCCGATATTAAAGCTTATGACGCTTATTTATAACGGACTTTGGTATAACGTCGAGGTTAAAACAGACGGCGATTGGCAGAGCGTTCAAAGAGGGCTTGTCGCCGATCTTAAAATCGACGAGCCGCTTTCGGCCTTTCTCACGAAAGATGAAATTCCCGAGAACACCGATTATTACGTGCGCGTTTGCTATGAGATATATTCAAAAGACGGCGACACGCTCTTTCTTTCGGAAAACGGGGAATATTCCGATATATTTACCGTTTCGTTTATGCCCACCCCCGTTTCTTCTGACGTCGCATCTTCGGATATGCCGAATACAAGCAGTGACAAAGCCGACGGCAAAAAAGATTTTATGAGCATCTTCACAAAAGAGATAATCATTGTTACGTCGGCAGTGGTATTGCTTTTGATCGCTTCTTTGGTACTTGCGATCATATACAAAAAATCAAAGAAAAAACAGTGACATCCTTAAAAAAGCCTCTCAAAAAGAGGCTTTTTTCATTTTCTATTGATATATCGCGCGCTTTATTGTATAATCAAAGTACAAACGAACAAATGTTCGCGGAGGGATTATGGAGCGCGTAATATTGCATTGTGATATGAATAATTTTTTTGCATCCGTTGAGTGCTGTGTTACGCCGTCACTCAAAGGAAAACCCGTTATGGTGTGCGGCGATAAGGAACTGCGGCATGGCATCGTGCTTGCAAAAAACGATATTGCCAAAAAGACGGGAGTCAAAACCGGTGAGCCTATATTCAAGGCGAAAGAGAAGTGCCCGAATGCCGTAATAGTGCCGCCGCATTTTGAATTTTACAAATTTTTCTCAGAGCAGGCAATGAGGATATATTGCGAATATACCGATTTGTGCGAGCCTTTCAGCATCGATGAATGTTATCTTGATATAACGGAGAGCCGAAAACTTTTCGGAGATGCCGAAAAGATAGCGCGTGAAATAAGAGAACGAATACGGCGCGAGCTCGGCATCACGGTCTCGGTGGGGATATCGTATAACAAATATTTTGCCAAAATGGGCAGCGACTATAAAAAACCGGATGCTCAAACGCTTATAACGAAAGACAACTTTCAAAAGCTTTTATGGCCCTGTCCCATTGAAGATATGCTGTTTGTAGGAAAAAAATCGTCGGTTCTGCTACGCGATATAGGCATTGATACGATGGGAAAGTTTGCCGCATTATCGCACGAAGATGCTCATTCCATACTCGGCAAAAACGGCGTATGGCTCAATATGATGGCAAACGGGCTCGACGATGAGCCGGTGATACCTTATACGGTGCATTATGTGCCCAAGAGCATATCAAACGGAACGACTCCGCCTTATGATATGGTTTGTGCAGATGACGTCAAGATCGTTCTTATTTCGCTTGCGCAAGAGGTTTCAAGACGTCTCAAAGAGGAACATCTCAAATGCCGCACCGTCACATTAAGAGTCAGAGATCCCGAATTTCACGACTCTTCACATCAGCTAAAGATGAACACTGCCACCGACTTATGGCACGATCTGTATTTGGCGGGATTCAAAATTTGGGAAAACCGTTTTTCAAATATAGGTGCCATAAGAGAGATAACGCTCCACACCACCGACTTTGTATGCGGATGCGATGAAAATATACAAATAGATTTTGAGAACGGCAGGGAAGAGCGCATAAGAAAACTCGAACTTTCCGTTCAGAATATCAGAGACAGATACGGCT
>JAGAFQ010000077.1 GCA_017612495.1 Clostridia bacterium | reverse complement strand
AATCCTTTTCAGCAGGTTTTCTTTATTGCGCGTCTCATATCGTTGCAAGCAGGGAAAATATCTATATTTTCCGAATGAAGTCGCTGACGCTAATGAAGTCACTCGCTTTGCTCGTTAATGAAGACGGTGCTTTGCACCTAATGAAGCGAAGACGCCCTCATTTCTCCTGTTATCCCATTTTTATTCCTCCACCCGCGAAGCGTCTTCATTCCTTCATTAGCCCATTAGGGCGTCTTCATTTTCGGCGCGTGACGGCAATGCTTCAAAAAACATCCCTATCAGCACGCGCCGAATACCTTTGCATTTTTTATATTATTTGCGTGCGCGCTTTTTGTATAAAAGCGTGAATATTATCATCGCGATGCAGAGAAGCACTATTATTGCCGCCGCGATGAAAAATTTATCGGAATTCAAAAATTCCGCTATCGCGTTGCCCGAATTTTCGTTTTGTGCATTGCCCGTATCTTCACCAGAACAGTCGATGTGCGAAACGTATTTGTCGATAGCCGCTTTGTTCTTTTCATATTCCTCTGTCGGAATAAGCACAAAATCGGTATTTTCAGATACGGCAAAAGAGAAGTGACCCAAAAGAGATTGCTTATCGGTAAGATGCCTAAGATACGTCTTTTCAACGTTTTCGCCGCCGTCATCTGTTTTTCCGTAAATGATTTGAAAAACCGAATATTCGCCGTTTATCAAATCTGATGTGACGCAAATATCTGCAAGACCGGGATAAGCGGGGCCCGGCTTTGCGTCGATGAATATGCCGTTTATGTTTTTGATCTCTTCAAATTCCTTATCTGTCTTCAAAAGGTCGGGCAAAACGTCGATCTTCGAGTCGAAGTCGAGCCACGCAAATGCGTTTCTTGACAAGCTGTAATTTTCAAAACACCACTCGGCGTTATCTGCGTGCAGATATACGCTTGGCAATTCGTCATCGTTTATCGCCGCCAAGAAGACCTCGTTTACCGTGATAACGGTGTTGTCTTCGGGGACGGTATATTCGATCTTATCAAGAGCGAATATGCCGAGCGACAAAAACACGGCGCAAAAGCATAAAGCGATCGTTCTTTTTATATTTGTCATAATATCAAACCTCAATTTTTCCTTTGCCTAATTATACATCAAAAGTGCATAAAAAGCAAGTAATATGCGAATTGATGTTGACAAAGTGACCGAAAATACATATAATTTATTGTATATATTTATTTTTACTATATGCTATGCAAATCTCCAAGGAGTAAGTTATGTCAAAAGTTGTAAAATTCGGCGGCTCATCGCTTGCCGATGCGAAGCAATTTGAAAAGGTCGCAAACATTATAAGAAGCGATAAAGACAGAGCATTTGTCGTTGTATCTGCCCCCGGCAAGCGCTTTAAGGAAGATACGAAAGTGACGGATATGCTCTACGGCTGCTATGAAAGCGCGGCAAAGGGCGAAGATTTTTCAAAAGTCTTTGAAAAAATAGAAGAAAGATACCGCGATATAATTTCAGCTCTCGGACTCGGCGTAAGCCTTGAAAAAGAGTTTGAGCGCATCCGTCAGGCATTCATCGGCAGAGCCGGCAGAGACTATGCGGCTTCGCGCGGCGAATATCTCAACGCCATTATTTTTGCCGACTATATCGGCTACGATTTCATCGATGCCTCCGACGTCATCTTTTTCAGAGAAGACGGCGTGCTCGATTCCGAAAAGACACAAGAGGTTTTGTCAAAGGAACTCAAAAAGCATAAAAATGCGGTGATCCCCGGATTTTACGGCTCGATGCCGAACGATACCGTGCGCACGTTTTCGCGCGGCGGCTCCGATATTACGGGCTCCATCGTCGCACGCGCGGCAAATGCCGAGATCTATGAAAACTGGACTGACGTTTCGGGCTTCTTGATGGCAGATCCGCGAGTAGTTGAATCCCCCCGTCCCATCGAGGTCATTACATACCACGAGCTTCGTGAGCTTTCATATATGGGTGCTACCGTTCTGCACGAGGATGCGATTTTCCCCGTGCGTCTTGCGGGCATACCGATAAATATCCGCAACACGAACCGCCCCGAAGATTGCGGCACGATGATCGTCGCCTCGGTCGATCCCAACAAAGATAATGCCCTTGACGCGGTCATTACGGGCATCGCGGGCAAAAAGGGATTTTCCGTCATCACTCTTGAAAAGGATATGATGAACCAGGAACTCGGCTTCGGCAGAAGACTTCTCGAGGTCCTTGAAAAGAACAACATAAGCTTTGAGCATCTTCCTTCGGGAATAGACACCATGAGCGTGGTGCTTAACACCTCCGACATTGCCGGCAACGAAAAGCACCTGCAAGATCAGATCTGCCGCGCGGTCGATCCCGATTCGATAAGCTTTGAAGACGGTCTTGCCCTCATCGCCGTTGTGGGACGCAATATGCGCCGTGCCAAAGGTACTGCGGCAAGAGTGTTCGACGCCGTATCGAATGCCGGTGTCAACATCAGAATGATAGACCAGGGCTCAAGCGAAATAAACATCATAATCGGTGTTTCGGAACACGATTTTGAAACTGCGATGCGCGCGATCTATAAAGAATTCATATCATAAATCAAAAGGAGGAATGCCGGATGCAGGCACAAATGAAAGATAGAAGCGAGATAAAAGTTTTTATTCTTTATCTTATGCATACAGTCGGCCATCCGCTCGATTTTTGCGATATCCACGATATAACCGTGCAAAACGGCATCGTGTCGTCATTTGATTTTATGGATAGTTTTCCCGAACTTATCGAGAGCGGACACATAGAAAAAATCGCCGATGAAAACGGAAACAGAAACGGTAATGACAATAAATACACTGTGACCGCGCTCGGACGCGACAATCTTTCGGAGCTCGAAAATATGCTTTTGCCGTCTACCAAAGATGCGGCGAGAAAAAATGCCAATATGTTTTTGGAAATGAAAAAGCAAAGATCCGACGTGAATTTCGGCATATCGCCGACCGAGGACGGAAGATATAAATTCTGGTGCAAGTATTTCAAAGACGGAAAAGAAACGTTTTGCCTTTCGATGATCTACGACAAGCGCAGCGATGCCGAACTCCTTAAAAACAATTTTGAAAAGCGTCCCGATGAAATGAGCCGTGCTTTTTCGTCGATATTAAAGGGCGCTCCGTCAGATGATATGATACCCGGTTAAAATAAAAGCCACCGCAGGGTGGTTTTTATTTTGCAAAAATGCCTCTGTGAGGTTGAAACTCTTTGAATATTATCGTATAATATAATGTGATCGATTTCTCGAAACGGAGATTATTATGAACGAAAAGCTTGAAAAACTCAAAAATGAATTGAGCGGCAAAAACGTCACCGTCATCGGCATCGGTGTCAGCAACACCCCGGTCATTGACTTTTTGCTTTCCTGCGGGGCTTTTGTCACGGCAAGAGATAAAAAGAACGAAGACGAACTCGGCGACGTTGCAAAGTCGCTTAAAGATAAAGGCGTAAAGCTCGTTTTGGGCGAAAAATATCTTGAAAATATCGAAGCGGAGCTCATCTTGAAAACTCCGGGCATCCGATTTGACGAGCCGAATATTCAAAAGGCGGTCAAAAACGGGGCTGTGCTTTCTTCCGAAATGGAACTGTTTTTCGATATCTGCCCCTCAAAGATCTTTGCCGTCACCGGCAGCGACGGCAAGACCACCACAACGACGCTCATATCCGAAATGTTAAAAGCGGAGGCGGAGCTGCGCCGTTCTGAAGCGAAAGTGTTCTTGGGCGGAAATATCGGCAAGCCGCTTTTGCCGGAGATCGAGAGCATCGGATGCGGCGATTTTTGCGTGCTTGAACTTTCGAGCTTTCAGCTCCACACGATGAAAAAATCTCCCGACGTTGCGATCATCACGAATATAAGTCCCAATCATTTGAATTGGCACACCGATATGGAGGAGTACATTGAGGCAAAGCGCAACATCGGCAAATATCAAAACGAAAACGGCAGGATCGTTTTGAATGCCGATAACGATATAACCGCATCTATGATAAATTCGCAAAAGGGCAAGGTATCGGTATTTTCAACAAGCAAAGAGCCCGAATTTGAGTGCGCTGAGAGATGTGCCTTTCTGCGCGGCGATGATCTTATCGTCAAAGACGGTGACGGTGAACATTTTATCCTTTCTGAAAAAGATATAAAGTTACCCGGCATCCACAACGTTCAAAACTATATGGCGGCTATCCTGGCGCTTTGGGGATATGTAAGTCAGAGCGCAATTTTGAAAGTGGCAAAGGAATTCGGCGGAGTCGAACATCGCCTTGAATTCGTAAGAGAAAAGGGAGAGGTAAAATATTATAACTCCTCAATAGATACAAGTCCCACGCGCACAGCGGCGGCGCTGAACTCATTTGACCGCAGAGTGATCGTCATTTGCGGCGGATATGATAAGCATATCCCCTTTGAGCCTCTTGCCGACGTTTTGATATCAAAGGCGAAGAGTGTCATTTTGACGGGTGCTACCGCGCAGAAAATAGAAGATACCGTTTTGGCGCATCCCGATTTTGACCTTAAAAAACTGCCCATTTACAGAGAAAAAGAATTCAAAGATGCCGTCACGACCGCATCGAAGATAGCACAAAAGGGAGATATAGTAATCCTTTCCCCCGCCTGCGCAAGCTTTGATGCTTTTGAGAATTTTGCCGCGAGAGGCAGATTTTTCAAGACGCTGGTGAACGAACTTTAATTCGGAGACGTATATGCTTAAAAATATTGATAAAAAAGTTGAAAAGCTGCTCTGCGATGCCGAACGCGATTGCAGAGAAATATTTGAAAAACTCGATGATTTGAGCAAAAACCGCACCGACGATATAATGGATGCTTTTGCCGAATTCCGCGTCAGCGAGAGCGATTTTATATCTTCAAGCGGCTACGGCTACGGCGATGTCGGCAGAGATAAGCTCGATAAGATATGGGCTCGTGTTTTCGGCACCGAAGCGGCACTTGTAAGACCTCATATAGTCAACGGCACCCATGCCTTGACTATCGGGCTATTTGCGCTTTTGCGCCCGAATGACGTTCTTTTGAGCGTTACCGGAAAGCCCTATGACACGCTTGATTGCGCCATCGGAATAACAAACAAAGACGGGCGCGGCTCTCTTTATGATTTCGGCGTCAAATACCGCGAGGTATCTCTTCTTGCCGATACAAAAATCGACTTTGACGGAATAGAAAAAAATCTCACTGACGATGTGAAAGTCGTATATTTGCAGCGTTCGCGCGGATATGCGCAAAGACGTGCGCTCACAGTATCGCAGATAGACGAAGTCTATTCATTCGTCAAGGCGCGCTCAAACGCCTTTGTAGCGGTCGATAACTGTTACGGTGAATTTACCGAGAAAAAAGAGCCGAATGCCGATTTACTGATCGGTTCGCTTATCAAAAATCCCGGCGGCGGCTTTGCCGAATGCGGCGGATATCTTGCGGGTGACGAAAAGGCGGTCGATCTTTGTGCCGCAAGGCTCACATCCCCCGGCATCGGAGCGGAATGCGGAGCCTCTCTTTCTCAAAACAAAAATATGTACCGCGGACTTTTCTATGCGCCTCATACCGTTTCACAGGCACAAAAGACCGCGATTTTGGCGGCATATATCCTTGAAAAACTCGGCTATGACGTGTCGCCGAAATATAACGAATACCGTTCGGATATAATAGAAGCGGTGAACTTCAATTCCGCCGATAAGCTTTGCGCCTTTTGCCGCGGCATACAGAGCGCATCGCCCATAGACTCTTTCGTCGTACCCGAGCCGTGGGATATGCCCGGCTATGCCGATAAGGTCATTATGGCGGCAGGAGCCTTTGTGCAGGGCTCATCTATCGAGCTTTCGTGCGACGGACCGCTAAAACCTCCGTATACGGCATTTTTCCAAGGCGGGCTCACCTATGAAAGCGGCAGGATAGCGATAGCCGTCGCCGCATCAAAACTTATTTCAGAATAAAAGGGGTTGTTAAAAAAGTCATCGGACTTTTTTAACAACCCCGTCGAATTTGACTCGGCGGCTTGAACAGCCGCCGTTTTTGCTTTGAAAAAGAGCAAATCGTGTGTTTTTAAGGCAAAAACCGTCAAATGTCCCTTTATATTGAATAAAGTCCCATACCGAGTATCGCCGATAAAACTATCAAAGCGATCGGCGACGGCGCCTTTTTTGCGGCTTTTTTCCAAATGAATTTTGATAACACGATCATTGCCAATATTATCACGGCGCGTATATCAAATGAAAAGGCGGTGCCTATTTTGTCAATGCCGAACAATATATCGAGCGCCATAATCAGAGAGGTCGACAGAATAAGGGCGCAAATGCAGGGGCGCATAGCCGAAAGCGCGCTCTTAATGATCGGGCGCTTCAAAAGATTTTTTGCAAGCGTCGCTATGAGCAAAATTATGATAAACGACGGCAAAATAACACCGAGCGTCGATAATATCGCGCCCAAAAGTCCGCCCTGCGATGAGCCGACAAAGGTCGCCATATTTATTGCGATGGGTCCGGGGGTCGATTCCGATACGGCGATGAGATTTGTCAGTTCAAAATCATTGAGCCAGCCGTTTGCCAAAGCGGTCTCACGGATGAGCGAGATCATTGCATATCCGCCGCCGAACGTGAACGCTCCGATTTTAAGAAAATTCAAAAACAGTTCAAGGTATATCATTTTTTGTTTTCAGATCCCCCTTTTTTGATT
>JAGAFQ010000076.1 GCA_017612495.1 Clostridia bacterium | reverse complement strand
TCAACACTTTTTTCTAAGTTTTTTCGAGATTTTTGCTTAAAGTCGGAGAAATACCGTAACTACGGCATATTTCGCGGTATTTATTTTCCAAACTTTTTTGTTTTTCGCAAGAAATCGGCGTTTTGCGATCGATAGCGCGTATCAAAACGTTCTTCGGAGTCTCGTCGGGATCTATAAATTCGATCGCCTCAACGTCATATCCCATGATCTCAAGCCACAAGCAGCGCAGAGCATCTGTCAAAATGGCGCAAAACTTCTGATTTAATATAGGATACTTTCCGAGCAGAGTCATTGCGCTTTTGTCGATTTGAGAATAAATCTCGTGCTGGCAGCAAGGACTCGAAAGTATGATCTTGCTTCCCCATTTCTGACTGTTCGAGAGAACGATATCCGTTGCGACGTCGCAGGCGTGGAGCGAAATGACCATATCGGGAGCCCTTGTGACAGTGACCTCATTTATGTTGCCGCAGGAAAAATGCAAGCCGTCATATCCGAGCTCCTTTGCAAAAGCGGCACATTCCGTCATCATATCTTCTTTTAAGTCGATGCCGTGCATCTCAACGCGGCGTTTTTTTATTTCGGTCAAAAAGTAATATACCGCAAAGGTGAGATAACTCTTGCCGCAGCAAAGGTCATATATCAAGAGCTCGCCCTCTTTCGGCATTTTATCGTAAATGCCGTCGACGATTTCCAAAAACCTGTTTATCTGTCTGAACTTTGCCCGCTTTTTGTCAAAGATCCTGCCGTTTTCATCGCAAACTCCGAGCTTTGTCAAAAACGGATACGTCTTCTCGGGACTTAAAATATAGTTCTTTTCTCTGTCATGGTCGTGTTTTTCAAGTGCGCAATTTCCGCCTATGGGCTCGCTTGACAGTTTACCGATAAACGTCGCCTTTCCTTTTTTTGAAACGCGTACCTCAACGTTGCCCCTTTGCGTGAGCAGATTCGTCTGCGAAAATCCCTTTGCAAATTCGCAAAGCTGCTCGGCGGCAGACGGAACATCAATATTTTTATGATGCGCTTTGCCGTCTTTTCGGAATATTTCAAGCTGTATCATCGTTTCGCCTTTGATCTTGACCGCCTCGGCGCTCGCTTTTATCACCTCATCGCAAGCGGACTTTGAAAACACCGCTTTTTTGAACGAGCCGTCGGAGATGACGCAAGAGATGCACGCATTTAACTTTTCAAATACATCAATATTTTCCGACATATTTCCTCCGATAATAATGAAATATGTCTAATTATAACCGTTTTCGGGGCAGTCTTCAAGTTTTATTTTGATTTTCCTTTGAAAAGCAGCGCAAAGACGTAGCCGAAGATTATCGCGGCGCCGATGCCGAATGCCGCGCCGCCGATGCCGCCCGTCACGATACCCATAGCGCCGTAGTTGTCGATCGCCTCTCTTGTGCCCTTGGCAAGGATATATCCGAAGCCCAAAAGCGGAGTTTTCGCGCCGAAGCCGAATATATCGATGAGCGGCTCAAAAACTCCTATGGCGGATAAAAATACGCCCGTGACTACATAAGAGACCAATATCCTTGCCGGGGTGAGCCTTGTTTTATCAATGAATATCTGCGCTATCACGCACAAAAAGCCGCCGAATATGAACGGCGCCGCATATTTCCATAAAATCTCCATACAATCATCCTCTTATATGAACCAAATGCGCTATCGACGGGATGCTTTGCCCCTGCAAAAGGCTTGTGGGACTCATCATGGCTCCCGTGCACATAAGCAAAATATTTTTAAGTGTTTTATCCTTTAAGCGTTTCATGATATAGCCCGACATCACAGCCGCGCTGCAACCGCACCCCGAGCCGCCTGCGTGGACATCCTGTTCAGACGCGGAATAGATCAAAAGTCCGCAGTCATTAAGATTGCCCGACAGATCAAGACCTTTCGCAAAGCAAAGATCCTTTAATATTTTGATGCCCTCATATCCGAGATCTCCCGTGAGTATCAAATCAAAGTCGGACGGGCGCTTTTGCGATTGTGCAAAATACCGACAGAGCGTGTCCGCCGCGGCAGGAGCCATTGCCGCGCCCATATTTGAAATATCCGAGATTCCGGAGTCACATATCCTGCCTATCAAAACGTCGCATATCCTTATATCGGCGCCGCTTTGCGAAAGAATAAAAGTTCCTGCCGCCGTGACGGTCCTTTGCGCCGTGGGCGGACGCTGCGAGCCGTATTCGAGCGGAAAGCGGAACTGCCTTTCTGCCGCACAAAAATGCGATGAAGCGGAAACGGCAACGGTACAAAGCTTTTTTGAATCTATCAGCATCGAAGAAAGCACAAGCCCCTCGGCAAGCGTCGAGCAAGCCCCGTAAAGCCCGATATACGGTGCATTATAGGGCAAAAGACCGTAGGTCGAGGCAACGCATTGATTTTGCAGATCGCCCGCAAAGACCGCGCTTATATCCTCGCATTTTACGCTTCCCTTTTTCAGGGCATATAAAAACGCGCGCCTTTGCATCTCGCTTTCCGCGCTTTCCCAGGTCTTCATACCGAAACGAGGATCGGAAGAATAGCCGTCGAACAGATCTCCCAAAGGACCGATGTGTTCTTCATTTCCGACCACACAAGCCGACGATATGATCCTCGGCTCATTATATAAATGGATAATACCGCCGTTCACAGCGAAAATGCGCCTCCCCAAAAATAATAAAATACACCGTATATTGCCGATGCGACGGTGCCGTAAACCAAGACAGGACCCGCTATGATGAACATCTTGCTGCCGAGTCCCAAGACGAAGCCCTCCGCCTTGTTGTCGATAGCGGGCGACACGACCGCATTTGCAAAGCCCGTTATCGGAACGAGCGTGCCGGCTCCGCCGACCTTTGCGATCTTATCGAACGTGCCTATGCCGGTCAAAAGTCCGGCAATGAATATAAGCGTCACCGACACAAGGATCGATGCCGCATCATTCGGTATTCCGAGCAAAACGTACAAATCGCAAAGAAGCTGCGAAAAAGAGCATATCGCGCCGCCGATCAAAAACGCGAAAAGACAGTTCTTGAAAACGGGCGACTTTTCGGCGCGCATACTCACGTATTTTTTATAGTTTTCCTTATTCATATAAAGATACCTCCGTATCGATATTTTAGACAGCAAAAAGAAAAATAAAACATTATCGCAAAATATTTGTTTTTGTTTGACAAAACGGAGTGTTTCGGAGTAAAATATATTATGGATATGTTTTATCGAATAAGGAGATTGTTATGGAATTTGACGATATTTTGAAAGGTCTTCAGGATGCAAAGGACTATACCGTACATCGCGCCGAAGAAATAGGCGCACACGCAAAAACGGCATGGAACATCCAAAGCGAAAAGGTGAAGCTTTCGCGCACTTTCCGCGAGATAGGCAAATATACTTTGCGCTCAAACCAAAGCGGTGAGGATAATATCGACAAAATAGCCGAGCTTTGCGGTGAGGCAAACGACATTTGCAAAAAGCTATTGGCGCTTGAGCTTTCACAAGGTAACGGTGAAAACAAAACGGTGCATTGCCCGTTTTGCTCGGCGACGGCGGAATACGGAAGCGAAAAATGCGAAAAATGCGGTGCCCCGCTCCCCGTTTTGGATACAGAGGACAGAGGATAAATAATGCAAAAGCAAATAAAGAGCATCAGCTTTGTTTTGCTTTCGATAATAACGCTCGGGATATTCGATCTGTTCGTTATCGCAAAGCTCTCAAAAACGATCGCTCAAATGAAAGATGACAAGACTCGCACACCGAGTCTTGAAGCGCTTTTATCTCTTGCCACTTTCGGCATATATAAAACTTATTGGTACTATACCTACGGCAAAATGCTCTATTCGATAAAATACGCAAAACAAAACGGCAACGCGCGCGATATATCGGGCATTTGCGCAATACTAAACTTTCTCGGACTTGGCTTTTTCAGTCTTGGAATTTTCTATTTTGATTATTCAAAACTCGTGTAAAAAAAGCAAGGACAGATGTCCTTGCTTTTTATGATAGGATTGTTATGATTAGTATAAGTTGTAATTCAATAGCGGTCGAATTCGGCGTGACGACTATATTGTCGGACGTTTCGTTTGCGCTGAACGATGGCGACCGTCTTGGCATCGTCGGTGTCAACGGCGCAGGCAAAACTACCCTTTTGCGTGCGATAACGGGTGATATCACGCCTACGGCGGGCACCGTTTATATCTCAAAGGATAAGACCGTCGGATATTTCAAGCAGGATTCAAGCTTTGATTCGGAAAAGAACATCCTTGACAGTATGCTCTCGAGCTTTGATGCGCTGCAAGCGGCGGAAAGAAAACTCGACGAGCTGCAAAAAAAGATGTCGTCGGGCGACGTTTCGGCGTCTGACGAATATCAAAGGATCAACGAAGAATATATGGCAAAGGGCGGATATGAATATAAAAGCCGTGCCAAAACGATGCTCAAAAGCTTCGGATTTTCCGAAGATATGTGGGAAAAGCCCGTCTCTGTGCTTTCGGGAGGACAAAAGACCACCCTTGCCTTAATATCGCTGCTTTTGAAAGCCCCCGATATACTCATACTCGACGAGCCGACGAACCATCTTGACACCGAGGCGCTCGCGTGGCTCGAAGATTTTTTGCAGAAATACCGCAAGACCGTGCTCATCGTATCTCACGACCGCTATTTTCTCGATATGGCGGTCAACAAGATATTGCAGATCGAATACGGCAAAGGCACGCTCTATTCGGGCAACTATTCAGACTACGTTTTGAAGCGCGAACAGGATAAAGCGGTATATGAGCATCAATATAACGTTCAGCAAAAAGAAATAAAGCGCATCGAGGCGTATATCGCTTTACAGCGCAAGTGGAACAGAGAGCGCAACATCATTGCCGCGGAGAGCCGCGAAAAGATGCTCGCCCGTATGGTGAAGCTTGAAAAGCCCGCAAAAGATCCGTCAAAAATACACTTCGATTTCACAAAGTCGGCGATCAGCGGCGCAAACGAGGTATTGTGCGTCAAGGGACTTTCAAAGTCATTTGACGGCAAAAAGCTCTTTGAGGATATTTCGTTTTTGATCACGAGAGGCGAACACGCCTTTATTTACGGCAAAAACGGATGCGGAAAATCCACCCTTATCAAAATTCTGGCATCGAAGATCGCCGCCGATAACGGCACTTTCGAGTTCGGCAACAACATAAAGATCGCCTATTACGATCAGGAAAACCAAAATCTCGATCCCAAAAAGACCGTGCTTGACGAGATGTGGGATACCGACAGAAAAATGACGCAAACGGAAGTGCGTAAGATACTTGCACAATTCTTGTTTTTGGGCGAGGACGTGCAGAAGACCGTGTCGGTCCTTTCGGGCGGAGAAAAAGCGCGTCTTACCCTGGCAAAACTCATCAAAAACGGCGCAAACGTGCTTATTCTTGACGAGCCGACCAACCACCTTGACATAAATTCGCGCGAGGTGCTTGAAAATGCGCTCTGCGATTTTGAAGGCACGATAATCGCCGTATCGCACGACCGTTATTTTATCAACAAGCTTTCAACGCGCATACTCGATATGTCAAACGGCAAATTCTTTGACTATATGGGCTCATTTGAAGAATATTCGGCATACCGCACACTCCAAAAAGCTTGCGAAAACGGCGATGCCGCGCCGAAAGTGCAGTCTTCAAAAGAGACGTATCTTGATTCAAAGCAAAGAGAATCGGAAGCGCGCAAAGCCGAAACGAAGCTCCGCCGCGCCAAAGAAGAGATCGAGAAACTCGAACGTCAGATAGCCGAGCTTGAAGATGCCGCAAAACTCTGTCAAAGTGACTACGTAAAGCTCGGCGAGATAGATATAAAAAAATCGAAATGCGAAGAAAGGCTTTTGGAGCTTTATTCGTTAATTATGTGATCGCGACTTTTCGAAGCCGTGAACGAAGCCGTCATTTGCGGCGGAGCAAACGTCTCCGCCTATCACGCGGTTTTTATAAACGAGCATATTGAAATAGACCTCTCCCTCATATTCGGGATAGTTCGTTATTTTATACGTGTATCTCGTCACCTTTTTGTTTTTATATCTGTCAAGATCAAGACCCTGCTCTTTTTGAATGGCATTATAGCCCGTAAAGACTCTGTCAAACTCCGCGGGTATCGTGACATTTGCCACGTCGACAGGCTCTCTTTCGACCTCCCAGCCGAAATTTGCTATAAACTTGATCCTGTCGTCATCGCTTTCGATATCGGAATAGACCGTCTTTTGAGCGGATGCGCTTTCAGAATCCGAATATGTCGGAATGAGCGCCAAAAGCGATACGAGCACCAAAACGCAGATAAGAGTTACGGCGCAGAATTTGAGTGTGGATGATTTTATCGAATATACAAGCATAAAGATCTCCCTTTTGCCGCCCTGCGGCGCGAATACAGCGTGAATTTGCGAATGAAAAACCGTGTTCACGCTTGTATCCGAAAGTTTTATTTCCCTACACTATATGAAATGCAAAACAACTTTATGCTCAAATCTTGACGTAAGCGCGGTAATGATGATAGAATATCATAGATGGCAAAATATTTGAAAGCCATGCGGCAGAATGGAGGTCAATATGAAAATAGATTGGAACAAGAAATATACGACCGTTGCCGTTTATGCGATAATCGTGATTCTTGTGGCGCTTTTCGCCGTGTTCCTCTTTTTCAATTTCAGCGAAGCAAAGGTGTTTGTAGGCAAGATCAACAAGGTCTTCAAGCCGTTGGTCTACGGCTTGGCTTTTGCCTATATTCTGTGGCCGATAACGGAGTTCTTTCAAAACAAGGTTTTTCGCTTTGACAAGAATGCCGAAAAACCGCATTTCAAACTCAAACGCGCACTTTCGATAGTATGTGCGTATCTTTGCGCCGCCGCGATAATAACGCTTTTCGTTTTGTCTGTCATTCCGCAGATCAGCGAAAGCTATAAAGATCTGCAATCAAAATTCTATACGTACGTCGGTAATACCGAAAATTGGATCTTGCGCCTTGTAGAAGACAATGCGTGGTTAAACGGTGTATATGATAAGATCGCAAAAGCGGTCGACGAGTTTGCATCTGACCTTGCGGGCATCACAAAAACCGTAGTTCCGCAGATCACCACTTTGATAAGCGGTATCGTCGTTGAAATCGTGAATATCTTGATGGGATTTGTGATAGCCTTCTATCTGCTCATTTCCAAAGAAAAACTGATAGCGCAGGTGAAAAAACTCACACGCTGTATGTTTTCCGAGAAAAATTACGCAAAGCTTTCGCACATCGCCGTCCTTTCCGATAACAAGTTCGGCAGATACATAATCGGCAAGATAATCGACTCGATAATCTTGGGCATTATCTGCTTTGTCGTTATGTGGATAATAAGGATCCCCTATGCACCGCTCGTTTCAGTCATCGTCGCCACCACCAACGTCATTCCGATAGTCGGTCCGTATATCGGCGGCATTCCCTGCGCACTGATAATTTTCATCGCAAACCCCGTTGCGGCGCTTGAATTCATCATAATGGATATCGTTTTGCAGGAGATCGAAAGCAACATAATCGAACCGAAGATCATCGGCTCGTCAATAGGTCTCAGCGCCCTTTGGGTCATCGTCTCCATCACGGTCATGGGCGCGTTGTTCGGAGTTTTGGGAATGTTCATCAGCGTGCCCGTCTTTGCGGTCTTATATGACCTTGTAAAGACCTCCGCCGAAGAAAAACTCAAAGCCGAAGCGTTGCCTGTTTCTACCGAAGATTATTATTCCGACCGCGATATCGCCGCTTTGTATAGACCGCGCCCAAAAAAAGAAAAGCAAAAAAGACGTATCAAACTGCCGAAAATCGGCAAAAAAAGAAACAAATGACAAATAAATAATGCGGCACGTCTTTGTGCCGCAAATGTCTCCGTAGCTCAGCAGGATAGAGCGTTCGCCTCCTAAGCGTACACATTGACGGCTCGCCTTTCAGAAAAAGCGATTGGTTTTGAGTTCAAAATTTAATATGTCGCTATAGCTCAGCTGGATAGAGCGACCGCCTCCTAAGCGGTAGGCC
>JAGAFQ010000075.1 GCA_017612495.1 Clostridia bacterium | reverse complement strand
CGCCGTTTTTGCTTTGAAAAAGAGCAAATCGGGTGTTTTTAAGGCAAAAACCGTCAAATGTCGCGGCGATTTCGGCGGCACCCGACCGCCGAAACCGCGAGGGGGTGTTAAAAAACGAGTTTTTTAACACCCCCTTTTATTGCCGTGAAAGATCACAAACGGTCAAAATATCATTTTTCACCTTGAATTTTACCGTGTAGCCTGCAAAGGACATACCGTATTCGTAATTTTCGTCTTCCTTATAAGATACTCTCGGGTCATCCGCCAAAACGCCCAAAAGGGCGGAGAGTTTTTCTTTCGGAAAGAGGTCTGAAAAGTTCTTGTCGATTTCGACTTTCAGCGAGTGGCGCGCGTGAATATCGGCATAGCCGCCCTTTGCGTTTTCGATGCAGTCGGTAAAGGGGATATACGGCTTTATATCGTAAATGGGCGTGCCGTCTACCAAGTCGGCTCCGCCGACTATAAGATAATCGCCCGATCTTTCGTCGTGCGCGACACGAATAAGCTCGACTGACGAAAGCCCTATGGAGTTCGGCCTGTAAGGTGAGCGCGAGGCGAAAACGCCGACGTGCGTATTTCCGCCGAGGCGCGGAGGGCGCACGGTGGGCGAAAATTTTTCACGGTGGGCAAGAGAAAAATCGAAAATGAGCCAAAGATGAGAAAAATCCTCGATCCCGCGTATGGCGTCGGGCGTGCGAAATTCGGGCTCAAAGACGATTTTGCCCTCGAGGGAGGGAACTCTTCGGCTTTGGCGCGGAACGCCGAATTTTTCGGGGAAATCGGTGTATATGTGCGCGATGGGCTTTATTTCCATGATTTGCTTATCCCCTTTGTTATAAACTTGACGAAACGGCGAACGAAGAGCGACGACAAAACGGAAAAGATAATCACACCGCAAACGAAGAGATCATCGCTTGAAAGTATAAAGGTATAGCCGAATATGTCAATCGGCGTGCGCAAAAGAGTGATGAAGATGGCGTGCGAAAGATACATTTCAAGCGAAATGCCGCCGAAAAGGGATAAAAGGGGATTTGAAAATTTCACTTTAATTTGCAAAATGAGAAGAGTGATGCAAAAGAGCAGCGCATTTGCGCTCTGAACGACAAATCCCGACGGAGTGTTCGCGCCGTTTTGTAAGTTTATATAGATAAACGACGCGCAAAATAAGGCTCCGAAAGCCAAAAGAGACGGCCACCAGAATTTTTTGAAAAAGCCGTCGAGCTTTTCTTTATATACGGCATAAAAGATGCCGAGGGGAAAGCACAATATCGAGTTTGCCCACCAATAGCCGTAAACGCCGGGCAGTTTTTTTGAAAGAAGAAGAATGAGCGCGATATAGAGGAATGAAAAAGCGGTCATTACGGTCGCGCCGAGCGGCAGATTTGCCCCAAAAAAGGCAAAATAGAATACGATATAAAAGATCAAAATGACGGGCACATACCACAAATGCCAACCGAAAAGGGCACGGATGATCCTTTCGGCAGAAAGCACGCCGCTTTTTTGCCAAAGGATAAAATAGGCAATATCAAAGATCCACACCGAAAAAAGAATGGGGAGCAGTCGGCGTGAAAAATAGCCTTTTTTGAAGCTCTCTCCCTTTTTTGCGGAGGCGCAAAGACCGTAGCCGGAAATGAGAAAAAATCCGCCCACGGCGATGGGACCGACGTATTTGAAAATTGCAAATGAGGGCAGGGCGACGTAAGACGAAAGATGATGCAGAATGACCAAAAACGCAAAAGCGCCTTTGAGCATTGCGGTATCGTCTTTTGAAAAAGAGCTTTCAAAGCACTCGCCGCGCTTTGAAAATTTGCAGCCGAAAAGCAATATCAAAAGAAAAATAAGAACTGCCATACATGCCTCCGTTTCTCCATTCTCCCATTTTCATTTCTTCATTAGTGAAACGTCTTCATTCCTTCATTAGCCCGTCAGGGCGTCTTCATTTTCGGCGCGTGATGGCAATGTTTCTAAAAAACATCCTTATCAGCACGCGCCGAAGCGCATTTGCGCTTCGCGGGTGTAGGTTTATTTTTTGTCTTTTCTTTCGACTTTTACCTTTTCGCCGTTCGAATATTTGATATAGGTATTTTCCAAGATACCCGTAAAAGAGGCGCGGAACTCGAGGATGTATTCTTCGCGGAGGTTCTTTTGCTCGCGTTTTTCCTCCTCCGAAAGCGGCTCGGTCTTTGACTTGTTTGCCAAAAAGTTTATGCGGTCAAGCTTTGTCTGTTCCATAATATTTACGCCTTTTTTTCGGAAGGAGTGAGCACGCTCTTGCCGCCCATATAGGGACGGAGCACTTCGGGAATGGTCACGGAGCCGTCCTTTTGCAAATGGTTTTCAAGGAAAGCGATAAGCATTCTGGGGGGAGCGACGACGGTGTTGTTGAGCGTATGGGGCAAATACATTTTGCCGTCTTTGCCGCGAACGCGCATTTTCAGTCTTCTTGCCTGCGCATCGCCGAGGTTGGAGCAGGAGCATACCTCAAAATACTTTTGCTGACGGGGCGACCATGCCTCGATATCGCAGCTCTTGACTTTGAGATCTGCCAAATCTCCCGAGCAGCATTCGAGCTGACGTACGGGAATTTCCATCGAGCGGAAGAGCTCGACGGAATATCTCCACATTTTTTCATACCAATCCATTGAGTCTTCGGGACGGCAGACGACGATCATTTCCTGCTTCTCGAACTGATGTATGCGATAAACGCCGCGCTCTTCGATGCCGTGAGCGCCCTTTTCTTTTCTGAAACAGGACGAATAACTCGTGAGCGTCTGCGGCAGGCTTTCTTCGGGGATTATCTGATCGATGAATTTGCCTATCATGGAGTGTTCGCTCGTGCCGATAAGATAGAGGTCTTCGCCCTCGATCTTATACATCATTGCCTCCATATCGGTCTGGCTCATAACGCCTTCGACGACGTTGCCGTGGATCATAAAGGGCGGGATGCAGTAAATAAAGCCCTTATTTATCATAAAGTCGCGTGCATACGCCAAAACTGCCGAATGCAAACGGGCGATATCGCCCATGAGATAATAAAATCCGTTGCCCGAAACACGGCCCGCCGAATCCATATCGACGCCCGAAAGACTTTCCATGATCTCGGTGTGATAGGGTATCTCAAAATCGGGCACCTTCGGCTCGCCGAAGCGCTCGACTTCGACGTTTGCGCTGTCGTCTTTGCCTATCGGCACGCTCTTGTCGATGATGTTCGGTATCTGAAGCATGATGCGGCGTATCTTTTCGTTATATTCTTCTTCGCACTTTTCAAGCTCCGCAAGGCGATTTGAATTCGCAGTTACCTGCGCCTTTACCGCTTCCGCTTCCTTTGCCTTTTCGGGATCTTTTTTGGCTTGTCCCATAAGCATACCTATCTGCTTTGAAAGAGAATTGCGGCTTGCGCGCAGATTATCCGCTTCGATCTTTGCCGCGCGGTTCTTTTCGTCAAGCTCTATCACCTCGTCAACGAGGGGAAGCTTGAAATCCTGGAATTTGTTTTTGATATTCTGTTTTACGATATCGGGGTTTTCTCTTAAAAATTTGATGTCGAGCATAGCTGCCTCCAAAAATAAAAATAGGAGTTCCTTCGTTTCGGGACGAAAGAACTCCGTGTTGCCACCCAAATTGCCGCAAAAGCGGCCACTCAAAACGCGCTATCGGGCGAACCCGTTGCATCTCTGCAAAAACTCAAAGGCCGGATGCGTTTTTTTCTTTGACCGACTCACACCGCCCGTCGGCTCTCTTGACAAAGAGTGAAAACTCTGCCTTATCATCGTTTACAATAATATTATATTACAAAAAAATATTTTTTCAAGAGTTTTTGTCAATAAAGTAGCGAAAGCAGGAGTTTTTCAAGCTCTTTTACCGTTTTTGCGGTATATTCGGCACCGTTTTCGCAAAGCTCTTTGTGTCCGCCGTAGCCGTACTCGGCGCCAACGGAGATAATACCGTTTTCTTTTGCGCCGATGATATCGTGCATTCTGTCGCCGACCATAACGCAGTCGGCGGCGCAAAGAGAATATCTTTTTTTCACCTCGGCGATGACGTCGCCCTTTTTGACGCGCGAGCCGTCAAAGGTGCTGCCGCAAACGCCGTCAAAATATTGATATAAATCAAAATGTTCCAAAATGCGCACGGCATATTCTTCGGGCTTTGAGGTCGCAAGATAGATCTTTGCGCCCTTTTCTTTCAATGAGGACAAAAGCGGGGGAATACCCGAATAGACCTCGTTTTCAAAGATGCCGCGTTCTGAAAAATATTCGCGGTAATATTTTACCGCCAAAACCGACTTTTGTTCGTCAAAGCCGTAAAAGCGGGAAAAGGAATCGACAAGAGGCGGACCTATAAACGGGCAAAGGGAGTTTCTGTCTTCGGTTTCTATGCCGAATTTCAAAAGCGCATATTCGACCGAACGGGTGATGCCCTCTTTGGGATCGGTAAGGGTACCGTCAAGGTCAAAGAGAAAGTTTTTCATAGTTATGATCCTTTGTATATGATGAAAAATTTTATCATACCGCCGCGTTTTTGTCAAACAAAAAACTCTTGACAAAGCGCTTTTGGGGGGTGCTATAATCGTTGCATAGAAAACCTGTGATAAAGAATAGTACCTTGATTTTTTTGCAAAAAGCGAGCCGCCGAGGGTGAAAGGGCGGCGGCAAAAATTCTTTGGGAATGGACTTTTGAGGGCGGCGAAGAGCATATCGAAGCCGACGGACGCGGTGCCGTTATCATACCGGTCGCATTGTGAGTGCGATTTTTCCCTATTGGGGTGGCTTGCAGGATTTACCTGTCCCGAATAAACGGGACGGGTTTTTGTTTTTTTGAGGTGCAAAATGGAAGGTTATTTTTATTATTTCTCCCGATGGTGTGAGAAAATTTCTGAAAAAGATTAAACGGCTGTAACTTTTGATTTTGAAAGGAAAAAGAATATGAACCACTATCGCGATTTTGACAACTATCTTAAAGAATATCCGTCCGAAAACGGATATTTCGGCAAATACGGCGGAAACTATCTTGACAATCCCGAGCTTGTAAAAGCGTTTTTTGAATATGCCGAAGCATATAACACCATCGCAAAATCAGCGCAGTTCATCTCGGAGCTTCGCAGAATAAGAAAAGATTTTCAGGGACGTCCGACGCCGGTATATCACTGCCAAAGACTTTCAAATCTTCTCGGCAGAACGCAGATCTATCTTAAAAGAGAAGACCTCAACCACACCGGCGCGCACAAGCTCAACCACTGCATGGGCGAGGGACTTTTGGCAAAGTATATGGGCAAAAAGAAGCTCATCGCCGAAACGGGCGCAGGTCAGCACGGCGTAGCGCTTGCCACCGCCGCCGCTTATTTCGGACTTGAATGTGATATCTATATGGGCGAGGTGGATATTGAAAAGCAGGCGCCCAACGTCACGAGAATGAAGATGCTCGGCGCAAGGGTCGTTCCCGTTTCGAGAGGACTTCGCACACTTAAAGAAGCGGTGGATGCCGCTTTTGAGGCTTATGCAAATGAATACAAGACGGCGGTATATTGCATCGGCACCGCCGCAGGACCGCATCCGTTTCCGCTTATGGTAAGAGACTTTCAGCAGGTCGTCGGCGACGAGGCGCGCGCACAGTTCAAAGAGATGACGGGACATTTGCCCGACAGAGTGGTCGCCTGCGTCGGCGGAGGCTCTAACTCTATCGGAATGTTCGTGCCGTTCTTGGCTGACCCCGTTGAGCTTTACGGCATAGAGCCTCTGGGCAGAGGTCCCAAAACGGGCGACAACGCCGCATCTGTCACATACGGCAAAGAGGGCATCATGCACGGCTTCAACAGCATAATGCTTGCCGATGAAAACGGAGAGCCCGCGCCCGTATATTCAAACGCGAGCGGACTTGACTATCCCGCAGTCGGCCCCGAACACGCAATGCTGCACGATATGGGCAGAGTACACTATGAGACCGTCGGCGACGACGAGGCGATTGAGGCGCTGTTCTTGCTTTCACGCTATGAGGGCATCATTCCCGCCATCGAAAGCTCCCACGCGCTTGCATACGCTATCCGCGTTGCAAAAGAGGGCGAGCCGCTCTCTGTTCTTGTAAACCTCTCGGGCAGAGGCGATAAGGATCTTGAATACGTTGTCGATCATTACGGCTACGGCGATGACGTGATCAAAAAATATCAGAATATCTGACGGCTTT
>JAGAFQ010000074.1 GCA_017612495.1 Clostridia bacterium | reverse complement strand
TTGAAAATTTTATATACACTTGTATATTTTATATGCAAAATCGACACATATGCGGCATTATTCCTCGTTTTTGAGCAAAAAAACAACACGGCAAACGCCGTGTTGTTTTTTGTATGTATTTATTTTTTGAGAGAATCGCGGATCTCACGAAGAAGCAATACTTCTTCGCTGGGCTCGGGAGCTGCCGGCTCTTCAACGGGAGCGGCTTCTTTCTTTTGCTCGGCGAGTTCTCTTGCGCGGTTGAAGACCTTAACGATGATAAAAACTACAAAAGCGATGATGATGAAGTCGATCACCGTGCCGACGAACGTGCCGAAGCCGATAGTGATCGCTTCTTTTACAACTTCGCCCGCTTCGTTAATTTCTGCATCTCTGACGATGAGATTGAGCGCCGTCATATCGCGTGCGCCGGTGATAAGGCCGATAAAAGGCATAAGCACGTCATTAACGAGTGATGTCGTGATCTTGCCGAATGCGGTGGCGATGATGACACCGATTGCCATATCAAGGACGTTGCCGCGTGAGATGAACTCCTTGAATTCCTGTATGAAACTTTTTTTGCCGTTTTTCTTGCTCATGATCAAAACCTCTTTCGATAAAAATTTCGATAATTCATTCTATCACAATTTCTTTTTTATCGCAAGACTTTTTTCGACAATTTGCGTAAAGATGCCCCTGTATAATAGTGACAGAGGATATCCTTATACGAATATCCCGATTGCGCCATGATATTCGCACCGTATTGGCTCATACCGACGCCGTGCCCGTAGCCTGCCGTGTCGATGGTGAATTTGCCGTCGGCGTATCTTATATAGAAGCGGGATGAACGCAGACCGAAAATCGAGCGAAAATCCGTTCCGCTTATATATTGACCGCAGATCTTCACTTTTTCGACACGCAAAGATGCCGAATAGATGTATTCTTCTACATAGTTATACGGGTCATCTGAAAAATCGCAATACTTTGCAAGACGGCGGCAGAATTCGTCTTTTGAAAACTCGGCGCTCATAAACGCGCCCGAAAGGCTTTCGTCCTCGGGCGACGAGACCGACGAAAGATACGGTATGTCCGAGCCCCACACCTCATAGGACGACGCGGTCTTATCCACGGAGATCGCGTGGAAGACCGTGTTGGCGATCTCATCGCCGTACATCATTATCTCGCCGTCGGTCTTCAAAAGAGCCTCGTTCACCTTTGAAAGCGCCGTTTCGTCATCGAAGCCACTCCACTTGGCTTTTGCGTCGCAAGGCGTGATAAACGCCATACAATGTGTGTAATCCGTGCACATATCGGCGCCCGATTTGTGAAGAGCTTGACCCGATTCGATTTTGCGAAGCGCATAACTCCTTGCGGCGACTGCCATGGCGCAAAGAGCTTCGGTATCAAACGTATAAGGCACTTCTGCAAGCAAAACTCCGCGCAGATACTCTCTTAAAGTCATATCCTCCGATATCCCGGCATCGGCGCGCAAAACCGATATGGTAATATCCTCATCTCCCATATCGGATAAAGGTGAAGGCGATGAAAGTTCGCCTATCGACGGCGAGCCCCTGCCGGTATTCGATATTGCGATCTCACCGCCGAAGTGCCTGTCTGCCGCAGTATCTTTTGCATAGGCGACAAAGGACAAGGGCAAGGAAAAAGTGATCATAAAGAGCGCCAGGACGAATGCCAATACGGCAAAAATATTTATTCTGACCATTCAAGTTTTCTCCGCATAATTCAAATATTGCACAGTAATTCTTATCCTATTTAAGATAATATATGCAAAATCGGCGAAAAATATGGCAAGAAGAGAAAACACTCAAAAGACGGATATTCCATATAATGGAATAGACCTCTTTTCACAACGATCGATTATTTTCTCACAAAATGGGAAAAACTAATAGCGTAAAACCGAAAGCATCTTTTATGGCAAAGAGGAGGTCAACATAATGACGATAAAAAGGGGAGATATTTTCTATGCCGATTTGAGCCCCGTTATCGGTTCGGAACAAGGCGGACTGCGCCCGGTTCTGATAGTTCAAAACGACGCAGGAAATAAATATTCGCCCACTGTGATAGCGGCGGCGATAACGAGCCGCCTCTCAAAAACGAAACTGCCGACACACATTGACGTAACAGCCGATCATTTCGGGCTTGCGAAAGACTCGGTCATTCTGCTTGAACAGATAAGAACGCTTGACAAAAAACGTCTCCGCGAAAAAATGGGGCACATAGACGACGGCACGATGGAAAAGGTAAACTCCGCGATAAACGTGAGTTTCGGTCTCGGAGCGAAAGAAAGCGACGACGGCGTGCGCACAGACGATGCCGAGCGCATCGGCGGCGAGGTAACGGAATATTTGAAAAGCACACAAAAAACGGTTTTGGCATAACACTTTGAGATTTTTTGCATATAATTTTATTATCATTGACAATGCCGCAGGTGAAAAATGAAAATTATTGTCATCAAACTGCCGAAATTCGTATCAAAAATCGCACAAATCTTCAAAAAAGCAAAATAAAAAGTCACGGACGAAAGTCCGTGACTTTTATATTGTTCTGATATCAGCCGAGCTTTGAGTAGTTGATCTTGATGCCGGGGCCCATTGTAGAAGCTACAACGCAGCTCTTGATGTACTGACCCTTGGCGGAAGCCGGCTTTGCTTTGATGATAGCGCCGATAAGAGTATCGAAGTTATCCTGAAGCTTTTCTTTGCCGAAAGAAGCTTTGCCGATGGGGCAGTGGATGATGTTGGTCTTATCAAGACGGTATTCGATCTTACCTGCTTTTGCTTCGGCAACTGCCTTGGCAACGTCCATGGTAACGGTGCCGGACTTGGGTGAAGGCATAAGTCCTTTAGGACCGAGCACTTTACCGAGACGTCCGATAACGCCCATCATATCGGGTGTTGCGATAACGATATCGAAATCGAACCAGTTTTCCTGCTGGATCTTTGCTGCGAGTTCTTCAGCACCGACGTAATCAGC
>JAGAFQ010000073.1 GCA_017612495.1 Clostridia bacterium | reverse complement strand
GCCGCCTTTTTTGACGGTTTTTGAGTGCGCTTTATCTGCGCAGAGCCGTTTTGCAAAAGCGCGCGAACGTTCTTTAAGATGATCTTCGGCGCCTCGTCGTCTTTGAGCGTGATATCGCCGAAGACGCAAACCGCCTCGCCCGAGGTGAGTATGTTCTGATATTTTGCAAAACTGTCGGGGAAAACGATTATCTCTATCTCGGCATAGCGGTCTTCAAGCATAAAGAAGAGCATTTTTTTGCCGCTTTTGGTGCTTTTTTCGGTCTTTTTGCCGACGATGCCGCAAATATTCACACTCTCGCCGTCAGAAAGAGATGAATCGCTTTCATATTCAGTCGAAGAAGAAAGCTCGGACAATATGGTTTCTGCCGATACGCTGTCGATGCTTTCGATATCTTCGGCGTAAGGATCGAGCAAATGCCCCGAAAAGCAAAGACCTGTGCTTTCTTTTTCCATGTCGAGTTTTTCTTTTTGCGAAAAGTCGGGCACTCTCGGATAGCGGAATTTTTCCTTTTGTACGGTAGGGTCGGATGCCGCCATGGAGAACATATCGGTTTGACCGTCCAAATTGCCGCGTCTTATCGCGGCATGCTCATCAATGAGCTTTCCGCTTGCGGCGTTGAGTTCGGAGCGGTATCTGCCGAATTCGTCACAAGAGCCGCATTTTATAAGTCCCTCGATCATACGGCGGTTACATTCGCCGCGCTTCGACATTCTGCCGATGAAATCTTCAAAGCTCTCAAATAAGCCGTTTTCCCTCTCGGCGACCAAATTATCGATAAAAGTCCTGCCGACGTTGCGCACGCCCAAAAGACCGAATCTTATCGCCTTTTTGCCCGTGCTTTTGTCAGTCACCGCCTCGAAAGTGCCGAAAGACTCATTGACAGACGGCGGCAAAAGCTCAATGCCCATCTTCTCGGCATCGGCAACGTATTCGGCGATCTTCACGTCATCGCCGATGACGGAATTCATAAGCGCGCATATATACTCTGCCGGATAGTGGGCTTTCAGATATGCCGTTCTGTATGAAGTGAGCGCATAGGACACCGCGTGGCTCTCGTTATAGGCATATTTTGCAAACTCCGCCATTCTGTCGAATATCGCGTAGGCGATATCGGCGGGAACGCCGTTTTTGACAGCACCGGGAACGACGGTATTGCCGTTTTCATCCGTAAGTCCGCCGACAAATATCTCGCGCTCTTTTGCCATTTCGTCGGTCTTCTTTTTTGCCATCATTCGGCGAATGACGTCGGCTCTGCCGAGCGAATAGCCGGCAAGGGTGCGGCAGATCTGCATTACCTGCTCTTGATATACGATGCATCCGTTGGTGCTTTTCAAGATATCACGCAGTTTTTCGGTCGGATATTTTATGTTTTCGGGATGCTTTTTGTTCTCGATATATGCGGGAATAGACTCCATAGGCCCCGGACGGTAAAGCGATATGACCGCTACGATATCGTCAAGCGTATCAGGCTTGAATGACAAAAGTTTCTTTCTCATTCCCGGTTTTTCAAGCTGAAAAACGCCCAAAGTTCTGCCCTCGGATATCATCTTGAAGGTTGCCTTATCGTCAAACGGGACTTTTTGTATGTCAAAATCTTTATCGAAGCGCCTTATCATCTTTTCGGTATTTGATATGATGGTGAGATAGCGCAAGCCCAAAAAGTCGAATTTGAGAAGTCCCAGATGCGAGAGCGTATCCATATCGAACTGCGTCACGGGAACGTCGCCGCTCACGGCAAGCGGCACGTATTCATATACGGGTCTGTCGGAAATGACGACGCCGGAGGCGTGAGTTGACATATGCCGCGGCATACCCTCAAGGGACATCGCGATATCGCAAAGCCGCTTTGCGGTATCGTCGGAATCATAGAGCGCTTTTAATTTCGGCTCCGCTTTTATGGCATCGGCAATGGTCATGCCTATCGCGTGAGGCACAAGCTTTGCGACTGCATCGACCTCCTGATAGCTGAGCCCGAGTGCTCTGCCAACATCCCGTATCGCCGCCCTCGCGGCAAGCGTGCCGAATGTGATTATCTGGCAGACGCGGTCTTTGCCGTATTTTTCGGAAACGTAGTTTATGACCTCCAAGCGCCTGTCATAGCAGAAGTCGATATCCAAATCGGGCATACTGACGCGCTCGGGGTTGAGAAAACGCTCGAACATCAGATCGTATTTTATGGGATCGACGTCGGTTATTCCGATAAGATATGAAACGATGCTTCCGGCGCCTGAGCCTCTGCCGGGTCCCACCGGTATATTCGCGTTTTTCGCAAAATTGACAAAATCCTGCGTGATGAGAAAATACTCGGCATAGCCCATTTTGCAAATCATTCGAAGTTCATATTCTATGCGGTCAAGATATGCTTTTTCGGTATTCGTTTTGTCAAAAACGATATCACCGCTCTTGCATTTTTTATCAAGTCCGCCGAGCACCATCTCTCTTAAAAGCTCTTCGGGCGACTTGCCCGCCGGAACGTCGAAACGCGGCAGCACGGTCTTGCCGAATTCAAAATCGAAGCAGCACATATCGGCGATCTTTTTCGTGTTCTCCAAGGCGCCGTCATAATCGGAAAAGAGTTTTTCCATTTCTTCGGCGGATTTGAAATAGAATTCGTCGGTCTCGTAGCCGATGGGTCTGCCGTCGCTTATCACCTTGTTCATTTGAACGCAGAGCAAAACGGCGTGCTTGAACGCATCGTCACGGTAGCGGTAATGCACGTCGTTCGTGGCGACGAGCGGAACGGATATCTCGGATGAAAGTCTTGCAAGCATCGGCAAAATTCGCTTTTCGTCTGCAAGAGAGTGATTTTGTATCTCGATGTAAAATCTGTCTTTGCCGAATATCTCATTAAGTCTTTGAGCATACTTTTTTGCGCCCTCATAATCTTCGATCATAAGAAGGCGCGGGATATTGCCGGCAAGACAACCCGAAAGCGCGATAAGTCCCTCGTGATATTTTTCGAGCAGTTCAAGATCCACTCTCGGCTTCATATAAAAGCCCTCGGTAAAAGAGAGAGATACCATTTTTATAAGATTTTTATAGCCCGTTTCGTTTTCGCAAAGGAGCGTCAAATGGCAGTCGCTCTGATCTCTTTGATAGTTCTTGTCGAAACGGCTTTTTTGCGCTACGTAGACTTCGCACCCGATAATGGGCTTTATTTCCTCTTTTTTGCACGCCTCGTAAAATTCAACGACGCCGTACATCGAGCCGTGATCGGTGAGCGCCACCGCGCTCTGCCCCATTTCCCTTGCGGCTTTGGGTATATCGCGCACGCGCAATGCGCCGTCAAGCAAACTGTATTCGCTGTGCAAATGAAGATGAACGAAATCTGCCATTCGGCGCACCTCCTTAAAGTTCTTTTGAAAGTGAAATTATTTTCGAGAGTCGGTGAACGACGCAGGATTTTGATACCTCGGGAACGTGTATCTTTGCAAGGTCGCCGACGGACATTTCGGGATTTTCGGTGCGCAAAGCTGCGGTGTAGACGATGTTCTCGCCGAGATTTGCCAATTTGCCCGCCGATTTGAGTTTTTCTATTGCAGAGATCTGCTCCTGCGCGGCGCAGATCGTTTTATCGAGATTTGCCATTTCGCAGTTGCCGACGCGGTTTATGTTGTTGCGTATATCGCTCACGATCTTGGCATCCATAAGCTTGAAAGCCGCCTTGTTCGCACCGATGAAAGCCAAAAACGTTTCGATTTCCTCGCTCTTTTTGGCATAGACAAAAAAACTGTTTTGTCTGTTCGAGATCTTGACGTTTATGTTACATTCGGCGCAAAGTGCGCAAAGTTCCTCTGCTATATCGACACTGTCGGTCCTTACCTCGAGATGATAGGTCTTATGCGGATTCAAAATGACGCCCGACGCGATGAAAGCGCCTCGCAAAAATGCTTCCCGGCAGTTTTTGCAAACGAATATCTCGCGGTTGATATCAGAATTTTTCGTTGTGAGATCGGAATATATCCTTCTCGCATCGACCAAATTCAAGGTCATTTTATAACTTTTTTGTCCGCTTTGCTTTTTCTCTGTCACATAGTGGTTGCATTCTGCCGAATAGACGTCAAAGACAAGTCTGCAAAACAATTCGGCGGAGTCGCTGTGTTCGGTGACATATTTGATTTTTGACGATTCAAAAACGTTACAGAATAAAAGCATACCGTAAAGCTGTGCCCTTTTGCAGCATTCCTTTGCGTGCGTTATCCGACACAGCATCGTTTTGGTTTCGCTTGTGAATGACATTATTATCTCCGTTATTTTTTATCAATATCCCTATGGACGCATACAACGTTTGCGCCGTTGTCTTTAAGGTGCTCCGCGAGCGCCTCGCAGATCGCAACGGAACGGTGTTTGCCGCCGGTGCAGCCAAACGATACCGTGAGCTGCGTTTTGCCCTCTTCGACGTAAAGAGGTATCAAAAAGTCTATCATGGAAAATACTTTTTCGCAGAAAACGTTCACGTCTTTGGAATCGAAAACGTAGTCAAAGACCTCGCGATCGAGTCCCGTTTTGTTTTTGAGTTCATCGACATAATAGGGGTTTGTAAAGCATCTTACGTCAAAAACGATATCGGATTCGGATGCGATACCGTATTTGAAGCCGAAGGACATACAGTTGATAAGTATATCGCCGTGGCTTTTTCCGCAGGCAATCGACGTTATCTTCTCGCGGAGCTTTGCGGATGTAAGGCTCGATGTGTCGATAACGTAGTCGGCGCGATTTTCAACACTTTCCAAAAGTTTTCTCTCGGCGCGGATGGCTTCGAGCAGCGAGCCGTTTTTGAGTGCGAACGGATGCAGACGGCGCGACTCTTTATAGCGATTTGTCAGCACCTCATCGGAGCAGGTCAAAAAGATGATCTCGCAGGTGAATTGTTTTCTTAACGCGCCGATGCTCGAAGAGAGAGTTTCAAACTCGGTCTCGCCGCGCGCATCGATTATAAACGCGACGTCGGCGCTCTTTCCGGGAGAATTCGTATATATTTCGGCAAACTGCAAAATCAAAGACGCCGGCATATTATCGATGCAGTAGTAGCCGATATCTTCAAGCGCGTTTGCCGCCTGGCTTTTTCCGCTTCCCGAAAGTCCCGTAACGATCAAGAATTTCATTTTACGTATTTCCGTCCTTTTGTAATTATCATATCTTCATATCTTTTCGATTTTTCCGTCCTTTGAAAGATGCAATATCTCGCTTTCAAGCGTGACACCGAATTTTTCAAAAACCGTTTTGCGTATGTGCAAAACAAGATCGATCACATCTTTTGATGTCGCGTTATCAAAGTTCACAATAAAGCCGGCGTGCTTTTCGGAGACCATCGCGCCGCCTGTCTTATAACCTTTTAAGCCCGCATCCTCAATGAGTTTGCCGGCAAAATATCCCTCCGGGCGCTTGAAAACGCTGCCCGCGCTCGGATATTCGAGCGGCTGCTTTGCGCGGCGTCTTTCGATATAATCGCGCATCAGTGCGGCAATATCGTCTTTCTTTCCGCTTTGAAGCTCGAATTCGGCAGCCAAGATCAAATCGTCAGTACCGCAAAAACGGCTGTGGCGGTATCCGAAATAAAGCTCTTCCCTTTGAAATTTCACAACGTTGCCGTTATGAAGTGCCGAAACGGACTTTATGACGTTTTTCATTTCTCCGCCGTATGCGCCGGCATTCATATAAACACCGCCGCCCACGCTGCCCGGGATGCCGTATGCGAATTCAAGTCCGCTAAGTGAGTTCTCGCAGGCAAAATTCGCAAGCCGCGTCATGGGCACACCGCACTCGCAAATGATCCTGTTTTCGTTTATATCGAGCTTTGAGAACTTCGATGTGCAAACAATAACTCCGTCAAAGCCGCCGTCATCGAAAAGGATATCGGAGCCGTTGCCTATAAAGACGCACGGCACGGAATATTCAAGACAGAGCGACTTTATTTTGCATATCTCGGTCACGTCCTCGGGCCATACGGCGGCAAGCGCATTTTTTCCTATGCGAAAAGTTGACATTTCCGAAAGAGGAGCTGAAAACTTCACGCTTTTCGAGATCCTCTCGAGCCTTTTTTCAAAATCGGTCATATATTCCCCCGCAAAATCAATATCCCATATCGCTGTCAACGACTATGACCTTGATCCTGCCGCGCACTCTTTGACGCGAAAACAAAACGTAATCGCAGCAAATGCGTCTGTCGGAAGCGCAGCCGTCATAAATATTGTGTTCGTCATTCTGAAGCGATATGCACTTTCCCGTCTTTTGGCAATACGTTTCGCAGTTGAGCCTTTTTGTATTGAGGGGCGAAGCGACCGTTTTTAAGCGGATCTCCGCCGATGCAAGATCGGGAACTATCTTGTTTTTGCCCACGACGCACACGACGTTCTTCGGGCCGTAGATCATGGCGGCGACACGGTTGCCGTTGCCGTCAACGCAGAAGAGCGTGCCGTCTTCAATGACGGCATTGGCGGAGGTATAATACAAATCGGCAAAGAATGCGTCGTGTAAGACCTTGTCGCGTTCTTCAGCCGAAAGTCCCTCTTTCGCGCGGTCAAGATAGTTGTATTTGCCGTTTTTCAAGACCTCGGGGATGCCGAGCTTTTTGATCGTTTCGGAGCCGCCGAGAGCGACGGTCATACCGTCAGAAATATAAGAGAGTGCCTTGGTTTTTGCCTCTTCTTCGGTTTTTACAAAGCAGGCATCAAAGCCGTTTGCATTAAGTTTTTCCAAAAGTTTTTCAATTTGTTTTTCCATTTTCGTTTTTCCCCTCTCTGTTTTCCATTCTTATCACTTTTACGGGAACGCCCATATCAACGCATTTTGCGATGGTGAAAGCCGTTCCGCGGCTGTATCCGTCCCAAAAAGCCAAGACGAGTTGAGCGTTTTTTATGATCTCGATGTTGCGAATGAGCGGTGCGTTTCTGCCGTTTTTATCATAGTCGGGCAAAAAGGCGCGAAACCGTATGCCGTTTTCTTTTGCATATCTTTCGGCAAGGGCATCCACTCCCACCGCGCCCCCCGAGATTATCTCGGATGTGTTTGCGGGTATGTTCGCTTTGATTATCTCATAGGCGTTGCCGTAAAGACGGCGTGAGCCCACAACAGCTACTCTCATATAAGTATCTTTTTCTCCGTTCGGTATTTTCGGTGCTGTTTTTGCTATGCGCAATAGCGCATTGTAAAATTTTGCGTATATATATGTTAATTATATCAAATATTAAATAAAAAAACAACTTTTTT
>JAGAFQ010000072.1 GCA_017612495.1 Clostridia bacterium | reverse complement strand
ATTCGAGCCGCCGTGTGGCGGCGGAATAGCGTGAACGTATGATACCTGCGTAAATAAAGTGCATTTGGTTCACGCACGGGAAATGCCGGCTTACCGTCATTTCTCCCGCAATTATTCGAGCCGCCGTGTGGCGGCGGAATAGCGTGAACGTATGATACCTGCGTAAATAAAGTGCATTTGGTTCACGTACGGGAAATGCCGGCTTGCCGTCATTTCTCCCACAATTATTCGAGCCGCCGTGTGGCGGCGGAATGGAATAAATATAATATGACTGATTTATCAATAGGCGAAGCGCAGATTTCCGACCTCGATGAAATCTGCGAAATTGAAAATCTTTCTTTTTCGACCCCGTGGAGCAAAGACGATCTGAAATCCACCCTTGAAAACGACAGCGCCGCGATTTATTGCGCAAGGTCGGAGGGAAAGATTTGCGGATATATGATTTTATACGGCACTCTTTTTGACTGCGATATCGCAAAGATTGCCGTTTGCCCCGACAAAAGGCGGCAGGGCATCGGACGCGCGCTTATGGAATACTGCTTTGACGTATGCGCGGGAAATGACCTTGATACGGTCTTTTTGGAGGTAAGAGAGTCGAACACCGCGGCGATAAGCCTTTATACGTCTCTCGGCTTCGAGCAGATAAATACGCGAAAAGACTATTACAAAGCCCCCGAAGAAGACGCTGTTATGATGCGCAAAGTGCTTAACTGATACAGAGGAAAGTTGTTTATGCTTGTTTTGGCAATAGAAAGTTCCTGCGACGAGACCTCCGTTTCGATCGTGGATATGACAGAAACAAAAAGAATTATTTTATCGAATGAGATCGCCTCGCAAATACCGATACATCAAAAGTTCGGCGGCGTCGTGCCCGAGATCGCGGGGCGCGCACACATCGAGGCGATAGCCGGTCTTTGCGACGCGGCGCTCAAAAATGCAGGCGTTTCGCAAAAAGATATTTCTCTTTGCGCCGTCACCAACCGCCCCGGTCTTATCGGAGCGCTCCTTGTCGGCGTGAACTTCGCAAAATCGTTTGCCTATGCGAACAACATACCGCTTGTCGCGGTAAACCACATAAGGGGACACATCGCGGCAAACTATCTTGCCTATGAAGACTTGAAGCCGCCGTTTTTGGCGCTCGTCGTTTCGGGCGGACACACATCGCTTGTCGACGTCCGTGACTTTTGCGATATGGAAAGCATCGGCGCGACAAGAGACGATGCGGCGGGAGAGGCGTTTGACAAGGCAGCAAGAGTTATGGGCTTGCCCTATCCCGGCGGCGCCGAGATGGACAGACTTGCAAAGAGCGGCAACAAAGACGCGATAAAATTCCCTAAAGTATCCTTAAAGGATTCCTACGATTTTTCGTTTTCGGGACTCAAAACGGCGTTTATGAGTTACATAAATACCTGCCAAATGAAAAACGAGCCGTTTTCAAAGGAAGATCTGGCGGCTTCGTTTACAAATGCCGTCATATCGGAGATAGAAGACAAGCTCACCCTCGCCGTCAAAAACATCCCCTGCGACAAAATCGTTTTGGCGGGCGGAGTCAGCGCAAATTCGCATTTGCGCGCGAAAGTTTCGGAAATCGGCGAAAAGTATCATAAAAAGGTCTATATACCTCCCCTCTCGCTTTGCGGCGATAACGGAGCGATGATAGCGGCGGCGGGATATTTTGAATATCTGGCGAAAAATACCGCCGATTTATCTCTCAACGCATACGCCGCACACGGTATATACTGATTAAAGTTTTCAACAGTTTTGACCGAGTTTTCAACAGGACGTGTCGGAAATGCACCATTTCTGCCCGAAAATTTGTTGATAACTCTGTTTAAGGTGTGGAAATTTCCCGCGTTTTTCACATTTATACATTTTTTTATACATTTTCAATTTTACTTTGCAAAAAGGAGCTCATTATGGAAAACGAAAGACAACAACAGATCACATCCGCCGTCGAGCATTTCAAGACACTTCTCGAAGAACAGCTCGAAAGAGTGGACAGAATAAATTCCGCCCCCGCGCCGACCGACTTTTCAAAGCTCGATAAGCTCATAATCGGTGTTTGCGGCGGCGACGGCATAGGCCCGATGATCACAAAGAGCGCAAAAAAGATCTGCGAATATCTGCTTTCAGACGAAATAAAAGCCGGAAAGATCGAGATCCGCGATATTGAGGGGCTCACCATCGAAAACCGCGCAGCCCACATGCAGGCGATACCCGATGACGTTATGGCGGAGATAAAAAAGTGCAACGTCATATTAAAAGGTCCCACGACCACCCCGAGAGCGGGCGACCCGTGGCCCAACATCGAAAGCGCCAACGTCGCCATGCGCAAAGCGCTTGACCTTTTTGCAAACGTCCGTCCCGTCAAGGTGCCGAGCGAGGGCATAGACTGGACGTTTTTCCGCGAGAACACCGAGGGCTCGTATGCGGTGGGCAGTAAGGGCGTCAACGTCACCGACGAAATGGGCGTCGATTTCTGCATCACCACCACCGAGGGCACGAACCGCATTGCCCGTTTGGCTTATGAGTTCGCAAGAGCGAACGGCAAAGATCACGTCGCCATCGTCACAAAGGCGAACATCATCAAAACGACCGACGGCAAGTTCTTGCGCCTCTGCCGGAAGATAGCGGAAGAATATCCCGAGATCCGCACGACGGAATGGTTTATCGACATTATGACCGCGAAACTCATCGACCCCAAGCGCCGCACCGATTTCAAGGTCTTCGTGCTCCCTAACCTTTACGGCGACATCATCACCGACGAAGCCGCAGAATTCCAGGGCGGTGTCGGCACCGCGGGCAGCGCGAACATCGGCAAGCAGTATGCCATGTTTGAGGCTATCCACGGCAGCGCTCCCCGTATGGTCGAAGAGGGACGCGACATCTATGCAGATCCCTGCTCTATGCTCCGCGCGACCGTTATGATGCTTTCTCACATCGGCAGAGTCGAGCAGTCGAAGAAGCTTGAGCGCGCGCTCGACTTCTGTATGTTCGAGGATAAAAAGCTCACCATGACGGGCAGAGATACCGGTGCTACCACCGAACAGTTCACCGAATACGTAATGGAGACCATAGCAAAACTGTAAAAGAGGTTTTCAAATGGAACTTTCGCATTTACCGAATGCCGTATTATCGCGTTTGCCTCTTTATCTTCGCTTTGCAAAAAAGCAGTTATCCGAGGGCAAAAAGACCGTAGGCTCGGCATTTTTGGCTCAAAGCCTCGCTCTTACCCCGTCGCAGATAAGGCAGGATCTTTCGTATCTTGACTGCATCGGCACAAAGGGCACGGGCTACGACACCGAAAAAATGTGCCGCTCCCTTGAAAATTTTTTGGGGCTCGACAGAAAATTGCGCGCCGTATTGGTCGGCGCAAACGAGCTCGGGCTCTATGCCGCAAACGTGCTTTTTGCCGAAACGGATACCGAACTTTTGGGGGTATTCGACGACGAGCCGAAAGACTTTTTCGATAAAGAAAAGGTGCTGCCTCAAAAAGACCTAAAAGCCTTTTGCGAAGAAAACGCACCCGATTTTATTTTCTGCGCGGCATACGATAAAAGCGAAAACTCAAAATTGCCCGATATACCCGTCTTTTATATCGGCAAAACACCGCCGTCGCAAAAAGACGAGGGCTTCGATCCGCTTTGCGCCTTTGCAAAGCTGTCGTATAAGATCAAAATCAACAAAGAGAAAGAGGGGATATGATTGAAAATACAATTTCAATACGGCACGGGAGTATTGACTCTGCCCAAAGAAAACACCGTCAAAAATCTTTCAAGCGCCGAAATGAGCGACTTGAAATTTCTCCTCTTTTTAGCCGAAGACCCCGACTCTTTTGATATAAACGGCGCCGCAAAAGCGCTTGATCTAACGGAAGAAGAGATCGTGTCGGCGATAGCCTTTTGGGAAAAGGCAGGCGTCATTTCCATAGGGAATGCGCCCGTGCGCCGCGCGTCCAAGGCAAAAAGGGAGATAGCGAGCGTTTTGTCGAAAGAAAAAATGCTCACGAAAAACGAACTGCCCGAATATTCGGGCGAAGAGCTCGCGTCGGTCTTAAAAAGCACCCCATCCCTTTCATCTCTCATATCGGCGTGCCAGCAGATCTTGGGCAAGATACTGACCGTGCCCGAAACACGCATCATTGTCGGACTTTACGACTTTTTGCACCTTGAAGATGAATACATACTCTCCCTTTGCTCGTGGTGTCAGTCGAAAAACAAGACCTCTTTGCGCTACATCGAAAAGACCGCCCTTGCCCTTGTCGACAAGGGGATTTCGACTCCCGACGAACTAAACAAATACTTCAAAGAGCTTGAAGAATACAAGAGTATCGAAAATCAGTGCCGCCGTCTTTTCGGCATGGGCACAAGAGCGCTCACATCCCCCGAGGCGAAAGCCTTTGACCAATGGATAAACGAATATAAGATCCCCTTTGAGCTTATAGAATATGCGTATGAGCTGACAGTTTCCAATACGCAAAAGCCGAGTGTTCCCTATGCCGCCAAGATAATCGACTCGTGGCACGATATGAAAATATCGACCGTCGATGAAGCAAAGGCAGTCGGCAAGAGCAAAAAAGATTTATCTCACGACAGCAGTTTTGACATTTCGGAATTTTCAAAAGCGGCGCTTTTGGGAAGCGACAAATAAAAAAGGCGGTAAACTTTATGTCATACAACAAAGAAAATTACAGACGCGTTATGGCGGAATTCTCGAAAAAGAATCTCGAAGCAAAGACAGATGCCGAAAAAAGACGCGACGAGCTGCACCGCCTCTTTCCCGAGATCGCAAAGATCGATTCGACCCTTTCGCAGACCGGAGCGCGCATCTTCGGCGAGGCAATGAAGGGCAAAGCGGGACTTGATATGCGCATATCAAAGCTTCAAAACGAAGTGAACGAGCTTTCGTCCATCCGCGCCGAGCTGCTCAAAAAGCACGGTTATCCCGAAGATTACGGCGCCGTGCACTATGAATGCGAAGAGTGCGAAGACACGGGCTTTGTCGGCGAAAAAATGTGCAAGTGCTTAAAGACCGCGCTCGTTATGGCGGGATATGAGTCTTCTGGCATCGGAAAACTCTTAAAGACGCAAAGCTTCGATACTTTCGATCTGTCATATTATAAGGGCAACGCGGAAAACTTCAGGCGCATGGAGGCAAATTTTGCAAAATGCCGCGCATTTGCCGAAAACTTTGACACGAAAGCTCCCGAAAACCTGCTTATGTTCGGCGGTACGGGACTCGGCAAAACGCATTTATCGACCTCGATCGCAAGAGTGGTGATCGATCGCGGCTATGACGTTTTATACGTAAGCTCTCACACCCTCTTTTCGGAATTTGAGCGCGAACAGTTCGGCAAAGGCGATGCCGACACACGCAAATATTTCGATTCGGAGCTGCTTATCATCGACGATCTGGGAACGGAGGCGTCGAACCGTTTCACCGTTTCCTGCCTTTATAATCTTATCAATTCGCGTCTTCTTGACGAAAAATCCACCATCATTAACACGAATCTTTCGCACAGCGAGCTTTTGAATACCTATCAGGACCGCATAGCGTCGCGCATTTTAGGCGAATATACACAGCTGCCGTTTGCGGGCAAGGACGTCCGCATGCAAAAGCTCACTGCCAAAAACGGCTGATATTCTGCGAGGTGACTTTTTTGCCAAACCGAAAACACGATCGCAGATCCGCCTCGAAAGATCCTCTTTTTATCGGACTTGATCTGATCTCCGAAATGCCGAAGGGAGAAAACGTTTTCGAGCCGTATTCCGAAAGCACGCTTGAAAAGACCTTTTTTACGGCAGTCAGGGTGTATGCACCGAGCCAAAAGACGGCATACGGTCAGCGATTCATAAACGACTCGGTTTCCGAAAGAAAAAAGGGAGCCGTGCCTTGCGCGCGCGTTGATTTCTTTGCCGCGGTGCCGCGCTTTGCGGATATGAGCGAAAGCCAAAAGACGTTTTACAGATATTTTGTCAAGTGCGCCGAAGAGAAAAACTTTATCGAATGTGACTGTGCATACGTCTTTTTGCTCGTCTACGAGATAATAAACATCCCCGGCCTATATACGCCAAAGCAAGGCGCCGCCTTGCTTTGCGATCTTTATATACACTACCGCAAAAGCTATACCTATCTCGATGCGTATCTGCCGGAATGGATATGCGATTTCTGTATGACAAACGGGCTTTTGCCGCCCTCTTCGATAAAAGAATATGCCGGCTCGCTTTTTGCCTCGTCTTCGCTCGGCGAATTCTTTTTGACAAACGACGGACGCGATCATCCTTTTTCAAAAGAGCTTATCTGCGCCCTTTCGTCATATAAGCCGAAGATAGGCAAATTTTACAAGGACCATAAAGCCGAGTGCGACAAATGCCTCTTTTCGGCGGCATCGGATTTTTTGGGCGAGCTTTGGCAAAACGACAAAGACCGCTTTTTGCTCGCAAAGGAAAGCTCGTGCCGCACGTCATTTGAGGGCGCTTTGTGTCTTAAAGACAACAGAGCGCGCATAGAGTGTGAATTTTATTCGCTTGAAAAATCGCCGCAGATAAAGATCTATGTCGGCGACGTAATAAAAATATGCGAAAACGAGCTGCGAAAAAAGCACGGCGAAAGATTTCTTCTCAAAACGACCATAGCGGGCGATTTTGAAGAAGAAAAGATACGCTCTCTCATGGCAAGTCAGGGCTTTATCGGCGACGAAAAGAAGAGTGATTGCGAAAAGTTCTTCGATATGCTCACAGAAGACGATCTGCAAAGCCTCCGCCTGCTTTTCTACGAGGGCAAAGACATAGACAAAAAAAGCGCTCAGCGCATAAACGCGGCATCAATGAAACTGTTCGGTGCCTTGGCGCTTGAAGTTCGCGGCGACGGATTTTTGCCGGGCGGCGCCTTGGCAAATACAATAACGGAAGCCTTTATCGAAAGAGAAATGAGATCATAACGGGAAACGACAAAATGACAAAAAAAGAAAAAGCGCTGATAGCTGTTGAAATATTAAAATCCATTTACCCAAAAGCGCCCTGCGCACTCGATCACCGATATGATCCGTGGCGGCTTCTCGTGATGGCGCGCCTTTCGGCGCAATGCACCGACAAAAGGGTGAACGAGGTCTCGGTGGGGCTGTTTTCAAAATATCCCGACGCAAAAGCGCTTGCCGCCGCTCCTCTTGCAGATATAGAAGAACTCATTTTTTCCTGCGGACTCTATAAAACAAAGGCAAAATCGCTCAAGGAGTGCGCAAAAATCGTCTGTGAAAAATTCGACGGAAAAGTGCCGCAAAGCGAAAAAGAGCTTTTGTCTTTGCCCGGCATCGGCAGAAAGATAGCAAATCTTTTGCTCGGAGAGTTGTTTTCAACACCGATGATCGTTGCCGACACGCATTGCATAAGGATCTCGAAAAAACTCGGTCTTGCGTCGAAGGCAGATCCGCTGACGGCCGAGCGCGAGCTTGACAAGTTGATCCCCAAAAGCGAGCAGGTGGATTTTTGCCACCGTTTGGTGCAGTTCGGCAGAGACGTTTGCATCTCACGAAGCCCGAAATGCGACGTTTGCCCTCTTTGGGATATTTGCAAAGAAAAAAACAAACAAAAAAAGCAGGTCGACTGATGTCGATCTGCTTTTTTGGAGCTGCTAATCAGAGTCGAACTGATGACCTCATCCTTACCAAGGATGTGCTCTACCAACTGAGCCATAGCAGCGTCTCACGTGCGAATGCTATTATAACAAATAAGTTTGCGCTTGTCAACACATAAAAACCATATTTTTGAGATTTGCGAAAACTTTTTGGGTTTATTATTTACTTTTTTGCAGATTTTTGGTATAATACTACATTATATCGCAGTCACTTGTAAAACTCCGTTTCACAAGTGACCCTCGCGCTTATCGCCGCCGTAAAAACCGTGTTTTTGAGGCTCCCCTCGGCGCGAGGGCTCGCCCTGCTCGCAAAAATGGATTTGTTTGAAATTTGCAATGATAAAACAATTTTACAATGGAGATCGTTATGGAAAAAGAAAAACGCCCGATAATTCAAAAGCCGCGCGGCACTCTTGACATTCTGCCCGAAGATATGCCCGTTTGGCTCAAAATAGAAAACACGGCAAGAGAGGTCTGCCGCAGATACGGTTTTCACGAGATCCGTTTTCCCACCTTTGAGGCAACGGAGCTTTTCTCGCGCGGTGTCGGCGATACGTCCGACGTCGTTCAGAAAGAGATGTATACCTTTGAAGACAGAGATCACCGCTCCTTTACTCTGCGTCCCGAGGGTACTGCCTGCATCGTACGTTCGATAATCGAAAACGGAAAATGCTTTGACGCGATGCCCTTAAAGCTTGCGTATCTTATCAACTGCTTCCGCTATGAAAAGCCGCAGGCAGGCAGAACGCGCGAATTCTATCAGTTCGGCATTGAGATGTTCGGCGCCGAAAGCGCCTCTGCCGACGCGCTCGTGCTCGCCTTGGCGCACACGTTTATCTCGGAGCTCGGCATTAGGGACATCAAGCTCCACATAAACAGCATCGGCTGCAAAAAGTGCCGTCCCGCTTATTACGACAAGCTCCGCGAATATTTCAGAGCGCACAAGGATGAGCTTTGCGACACCTGCCGTGAGCGCCTTGAAAAAAATCCGCTTCGCATACTCGACAGCAAGAGCCCCATTTGCAAGGATATCGCAAAGGATGCTCCCCGTTCCATCGACAATTTGTGCGAAGACTGCGACAACCACCAAAAAGAGCTCTGCGCACAGCTTGACAAAATGGGTATTCCCTATGAGATCGACACGAACATCGTGCGCGGACTTGACTATTATACACGCACGGTATTTGAATTCATCGTTCCCACCATCGGTGCGCAATCGACCGTTTTGGGCGGCGGACGCTATGACGGACTCGTTTCAGAACTCGGCGGTCCCGAGCTTCCCGGCATCGGCTTTGCAACGGGCATCACCCGTCTTATCGAGGCTATGAAGCAGGCGGGCATCGAAACGAAAGACGAAAACGATTTTCCGCTCATCTATCTTGCCTCAATGGGCAAGGATGCCGAAATGTTCGCATCGGCGACAGCAGAAAGACTGCGCCGCAAAAACATAAGGGCAGAAAGCGATATCTGCTCGCGTTCGCTCAAAGCACAAATGAAATACGCCGATAAGATCGGCGCGCTTTATACCGTCGTCATCGGCGATAACGAGCTTTCTTCCGACAAGGCGGTGCTCAAAAATATGAAGAGCGGAGACGTAAGAGAGATCTCCCTTTCTGCCATTGATAACGAGTTGGGGTGATTGTTTTTGATAAAGCTCATAGCAAAACTGTTCATAAAGAACCATAATGCCCCGAAAGACCCTGAGGTGCGCGAAAGTTATTGCACCCTCTCGGGCATTTTGGGAATTATCTGCAACGTCGTTTTATTCGCGGTAAAGCTGCTCGTCGGCACAGCCGTCGGCTCCGTTGCCGTAACGTCCGATGCGTTCAACAACCTTGCCGATCTCGGCTCGAGCGTCGTGGGACTTGTCGGCACGAAGATGAGCCGCAAAAAGCCCGACCGCGACCATCCCTTCGGTCACGGCAGAATAGAATATATCTCGGCGCTCATAATCTCGTTTTTGATACTCATCATGGCATTTGAACTCGGCACATCTTCGGTGCAAAAACTGTTTTCGCCATCCGAGGTCAATATTGACTTAGTTCCGCTTATATTGCTGATACTGTCTGTCGGTGTCAAGCTTTGGATGTATTCCTATAACCGATATATCGGCAAGATAACCGATGCGCAGACCGTAAAGGCGGTATCAAAGGACAGTCTTTCCGACGTTTTGTCGACTTCCGTCGTCATCATCAGCGCGGTCGCATCAAAATACGTGCCCGCTTTTCCGCTTGACGCGGTATGCGGCTTGCTCGTATCGCTGCTCATCGCCAAAAACGGCATCGGCCTCGTCTTTGAAACGATACGTCCTCTGCTCGGCACACCCCCCACAAAAGAGACGGTAGATACTCTTTCGCGCTTGATATGCGATGCCGAAAACGTCGTGGGCATACACGATCTTATAGTTCACGATTACGGTCCCGGCAGAGTTTTCGCCTCCGTTCACGCAGAAGTGCCCGACACGGTCAACATCGTTTCGATGCACGAGATAATCGATATGACCGAAATGAAAGTCCTTGACGAAACGGGCATCGAGCTTGTCATCCACATGGACCCCATCTCGACCGAATGCGAAAAGACCGTTTCGATGCGCGAAAACGCAAAAGAGATCTTAAGATCGCTCTCCCCCGAATGTTCACTGCACGATTTTCGCATAACCGACGGCGAAGAAAACATAAACGTGCTTTTCGACCTTGCCGTACCTGCCGATATGCCGGCATCCGAAAGGGGATCGCTTGTATCGGCGCTCGAGAGGGAACTGAAAAAATGCGATCCGCGCTATGCGGTGAAGATACACATCGACGATCTGTTCACATGATCGACCGGAGGTCACTATGAAACGAATATTGTCTGCAATTTTGATTTTGCTCTTTTGTCTTGCGCTCGTTTCCTGCGCAAACGAAAAATATGTTTATTATCCCCAAAGCGCCGATGAGATCTCGTTTGACGGCACGCTCTTTTCGCCGAAAGAAACTCCCGTTTCTTTCTTCTATGAAAGCGGCGTTGACACCGTT
>JAGAFQ010000007.1 GCA_017612495.1 Clostridia bacterium | reverse complement strand
GGCTCTTTTACTGCTCCAAACATCACCTGAATACGGAAATGGAACGCGGGTGCGCTGTGTCTGGGGTGAAAAAAATACGCGTTCATGACATTCGTCATTCGCACGCTTCGCTTCTTATCGAGTTGGGGTTTACTCCTCTTTTAATATCGGAGCGGCTGGGGCATGAAAATATCGAAACGACTTTACAAACGTATTCCCACCTTTACCCGGATAAACATGGGGAAGTATCCAGCCGTCTGGACGCCCTCTTTTCGCCGAAAAATGGGCATAAAACAGAATAATGTTCCCATATTGTTCCCACGAATAAAAAAATAATGCCGAAAGCCCTTTATTTTTCAGGACTTTCGGCATTTCTTTAATTACTCCCACTCGATCGTCGCAACGGGCTTCGGCGAGAGGTCGTAAAGTACGCGGTTGACGCCCTTTACTTCGTTAAGGATTCTGTTTGTTATCTTTGCAAGTACGGCATAGGGTATCTCTTCTATCGATGCGCTCGTAGCGTCAATGGAATTTACGGCACGGATGACGACGGGCCATTCGTACGTTCTCTTGTTATCCTTGATGCCGGTGGATTTGAAATCGGGCACTATGGTGAAATACTGCCATACCTTGCCCTCAAGTCCGCAAGCGGCGAATTCCTCACGCAAAATGGCATCGCTCTCGCGTACGGCTTCAAGACGGTCTCTCGTTATTGCGCCAACGCAGCGGACGCCGAGTCCGGGGCCCGGGAAAGGCTGACGGTAGACCATATTATCGGGCAAGCCGAGTTCTTTGCCGACGACTCTTACCTCATCCTTGTAAAGGAGTTTTACGGGCTCTACAAGCTCGAATTTCAAGTCTTCGGGCAAACCGCCGACGTTGTGATGAGCCTTTACGCCGTGGCTTTCGAGAATATCGGGATAGATCGTGCCCTGTGCCAAAAATTCAACGCCCTCAAGCTTTTTCGCTTCTTCGGCGAAAACGTCGATGAACTCTTTGCCTATGATCTTGCGCTTCGTTTCGGGATCGGATACGTCACGCAGTTTATCGAGAAAACGGTCGGTCGCATCGATATAGATAAGGTTGGCTTCCATTTCATCGCGGAAGACCTTTATTACCTGCTCAGGCTCGCCTTTGCGCAAAAGTCCGTGATTGACGTGAACGCAAACGAGCTGTTTGCCTATCGCCTTAAAAAGAAGTGCGGCAACGACCGAAGAATCCACACCTCCCGAAAGTGCCAAAAGTACCTTTTTGTTTCCTACCTGATCGCGGATCTCTTTGATCTGCTCGTCGATAAACGCTTTGGCAAGTGCCGAAGTATTTATTCTTTTCATGTCGTCGGGGCGTACGTTGCTCTGCATTGTGAATTCCTCCGTTGATTTGAATTTTATGTCGTTGACGGATCCTATTAAGTATGTTACAATTTAATAATAAAACGTCTCGGATGTCATAATTTTTATAATAGTAAATTATACAGTAACACCGCATCATTTGCAAGATGTTTTTTGCAAAAATGTGATTTTTTGAGGGGGGTGCGCAAAATGAAAGGCAAATTAAAAACCGATATCGACTCTATCGGCTTTTCTATGCTCGTATTCTTGTTTTTGCGTATGGCTCTTGACGTGTTGTACAGATTCATTTCTCCGCAAAACGAAGTTTCGGCAGCATTTTTGAGTCTGCTTTTTTACGTTATCCGCTACGGACTGACGATCTTTATGTTCTGCTTCTTTTTCCCGACAGACCATAAATTCGAGATATCGCGTCCATACGTTTTGCCGACGGTCGGCGGGGTCAGCGCCATTGCTTTCGGCGTTTGCGTGGGTGCCGTATTCAATGCCCTGCTCGATCTTATCGGCATAAGATCCGTCGCCGCTTTTTCCGCTTTTCCGCAAAGTCATGCAGGGCTTATTCTGACGTTTTTGCTCAGCTGCGTTATAACGCCTTTATTTGAAGAACTGCTCTTTCGCGGCATAATTTTGTCGCGCCTTGCGAATTACGGCGCAAAAACGGCAATTCTTATATCCGCGCTCATTTTCGGGCTTTCTCATTTTGCGCCCGAACTCATCGTTTTCGCCACAGTTTCGGGCATAGTTTTGGGCGTGGCGGCGCAGAAATTCGGTCTTGCGACGTCGTTTTGCATCCACGCGCTCTACAATCTTCTGACGTTCATAATACAATACATCAAAACAGGCAAGCCGTATCTTGCCGACAAAATCTATTTGGCATATATCATCATCGCCGTGATAGCGTCCGTCTATTTTATTCCCTCATCCATAAGACGCGGAAAGACGCTCAAAGCCCAAAATGCCGATAAAAAAGAATACATCAGCGCTCCGCTCATCGCATTTGTGATCGCTTCATTTATATTGATACTGTCTTACATAAGGATCGCATAAATTATGAGTGCCGAAATTCAACGCAAAACGGAGACTGCAATGGAACAAGAAAAATTTATGAAAATAGCCGTTGCCGAGGCAAAAAAAGCAGCCGCCGCAGGGGAGGTGCCCATAGGCGCCTGCATAGTGGCAGACGGAAAGGTGATCGCCCGTGCGCATAACACGCGCGAAACGAAGAAAAACGCGCTTCATCACGCCGAATTGCTCGCCATTGACAAGGCGTGCAAAAAGCTCGGCGGCTGGCGGCTTTTCATGTGCGATATTTACGTCACCCTCGAGCCCTGCCCGATGTGTGCCGGCGCCATTGTGAATTCGCGCATAAAGCACGTTTATTTCGGCGCAAAGGATAAAAAAGCCGGAGCCTTCGGCTCAAAATTCGATATGAACGAAATGGGACTCAATCACATACCGAAAATCACCTCCGGCGTGCTTTGTGACGAATGTCAGTCGCTGCTCACCGATTTTTTCAAAGGACTCAGAGAAATAAAAAAATAACCGCACAAGCGGTTATTTTTTGTTTGATATGGAAATTCAGTCTTCCATTTCCCAGTTGTGCCAAACATCCTGAACGTCGTCGTTGTCTTCAAGATGCTCGAGCAAGAGATTCATATAGCGGATGTCGTCTTCGTTATCAAGAGTTACGTAGGTCGACGGAACTTTTTCAGCCTCGGCGCTTTCAAGCTCGTATCCTTTTGAACGAAGCGTATCGGCAATGGCATATACGTCGCTCTTTTCGGTCTCGATCTCATATACCTCGTCATCGGAAGAAAAGTCAACGGCGCCCGCTTCGAGAGCATCCTCCATAAGCTTTTCTTCGTCGGCCTTATCCTTTGCGACGATTATCGTGCCTCTGTCGGTGAACAAATAGCTGACGCAGCCGTTCTGACCGAGTTTGCCGCCGAATTTATCGAAATAGTGGCGCACATCCGATGCCGTACGGTTGCGGTTATCGGTCATTGCTTCGACGATAACGGCAACACCCGAAGGTCCGTAGCCCTCATAGGTGATCTCTTCGTAAACTACGTTTTCTTCGCCCGACGCCTTTTTGATTATTCTGTCGATATTGTCGTTGGGCACGTTGTTGCTCTTTGCCTTTGAAATAAGATCGCGGAGTTTTGAGTTCGATACAGGATCAGCGCCGCCCTCTCTGACGGCGATCGCTATCTCCTTGCCGATCTTGGTAAAGACTTTCGCTCTTTGAGCATCGGTCTTTTCCTTTTTGTGCATAATATTTTTCCATTTAGAATGTCCTGACATTTTTCTTCTCCCAATATACGTTGTTAAATTTTTTCCGTTTTTTTCAGGCAAATGAGTTCAAAAGCGCTGCCGAGCACGTATTTTGTCGCCGCGGTGAGTGCGATTCTGAAATTCTTCTGCTCTTCGTTTTCTGCGGTGAGTATCTTTTCGTTGTGATAAAAGCGGTTATATGCCGTTGCAAGATCGAGTATATAGCGCGTGATGAGCGACGGCTCAAATTCCGCAAGCGCCGATGCGACCCTCTCGGGATACATCGAAAGCGCCTTTATGACCTCATATTCGTCATCGCTGATATCGGCCTTTGCCGAAGCGAACTTTTTGATATCGTCTTCTCCGCAGCCCGACTTTGAAAGCACGCTGCAAGTGCGCGCATAGGTATATTGAACGTATGGGCCCGTGTTGCCGTCGAATGAAAGAGCATCGTCCATAACGAAATTGATATCTTTCATTCTGTTGTTTGAAAGATAATAGAAAACGACTGCTCCGACGCCGACGTCTTCGGCGATCTGCTCCTTGTTTTCGAGATCTGGATTTTTCTCGTTGATAACGGCGCTGACCTTTTCAATGGCAAGGTCAAAAAGATCGCGCAGCAATATCACGTTGCCCGTGCGCGTTGCCAATTTCTCACCGTTTAAGCTGACGGTGCCGTAAGGCACGTGGATAAGATCCTTTGCCCAATCATATCCCATAAGTTCGACCACCTTGAACCACTGTGCGAAGTGGAGGCACTGACCTGCGCTCGTAACATATACGGCACGGTCGAAATGATAGTGATTTTTGCGGTAAAGCGCCGCCGCGATATCGCGTGTGGGATAAAGCGACGAGCCGTCGCGTTTCAAAATAAGGCAGGGCGGCATATTGTATGCCGACAAGTCGATAATGGATGCGCCGTCGTCGATCTTCATAAGCTTCTTTTCTTTGAGTTCTTCGACTACGGCAGGCATTTTATCGGAATAAAAGCTCTCGCCCTTCCAGCTGTCGAAATCGATGCCGAGCTGACGGTAGGTCTTCTGATATTCGGCAATGCTTATGTCGATGAACCATTTCCAAAGAGCGGTGTTTTCGGCATCGCCGTGTTCAAGCTTCGTGAATTCGGCTCTTGCCTCGTCTTCAAGTTTCGGATCTGCCTCCGCCTCCTTATGGAAGCGCACGTAAAGCGCGACAAGTGCGTCGATGCCGTCTTTTTCGACCATTTCTTTCGAGCCGTATTTGCGGTATGCGACGATGAGCTTGCCGAACTGCGTGCCCCAGTCGCCGAGATAGTTTATGCCGACACAGTTATATCCGTTGAAGGCAAAAAGTTTTTTTAACGAATGGCCGATGACGGTAGTACCGAGATGGCCGATATGGAACGGCTTTGCGACGTTCGGGGACGAATAGTCCAAAACTACCGTTTTGCCCTCGCCCTCGTTTGACGCGCCGTATTTTTCTTTGCGCTCCAAAACCTCGCCGATTATCTTATTTGCGGCATAGGTTCTGTCAATGAAAAAATTGAGATAGCCGTTCACGCTTTCGATTTTTGAAATACCGGAAATTGAAAAACCGTCGCAGATCGCCTCGGCTATCGCCGCAGGCGGACGGCGAAACGCTTTTGCAAGCTTAAAGCAAGGCAGAGCCACGTCTCCCATTTCACCGTTTGGCGGATATTCGAGCATTTGAGCAAGTCCGTCGGCGCAATACTCTTCTCTTTCGAGAAGCGCGTTTATTCTGTCGGCAAGCGCCTTTGCGACCGCGTGCTTTTGTAGTGTCATTTTGATTTTCTCCGCTTAAGATATTATTACATACAGTACATTATACACGATTGCGATTGTTATTGCAAGATTTTTTGACAATACATTTGACAAATCGCAAACACAAATGTATAATAATAAATATATCATACGAAAAAATGTATGATAATTTATATCAGAGGTACAAACAATGCAGAAAAAATTGAGAGCCGGCATCGTCGGCGCTACCGGTATGGTAGGTCAAAGATTTGCAACATTACTTGAAAACCACCCGTTTTTCGAGGTCACCGCTCTTGCGGCAAGTCCCCGAAGCGCTAATCAGACATACGAAAGTGCCGTTGAAGGCAGATGGAAGATGAACACTCCCATTCCCGAATATGCGAAAAAGATGGTCATCATCGACGCTTCGGACGTTGAAAAGCTCAAATCGCTTTGCGATTTCGTATTTTGCGCGGTAGATATGAAAAAAGACGAGATCCGCGCACTTGAAGAAACTTATGCAAAAGCCGAGCTTCCCGTCGTTTCAAACAACTCCGCGCACAGAGGAACGCCCGACGTTCCCATGGTGATACCCGAAATAAACGACGAGCATCTTGCCATAATCGACGCGCAGAAAAAGCGCCTCGGCACAAAGCGCGGCTTCATCGCCGTAAAGCCCAACTGCTCTATACAGTGCTACGTTCCGATGCTCTCGGCGCTTCGCAAATATGAGCCCTACGAGGTCGTTGTGACGACGTACCAGGCAATTTCCGGCGCGGGCAAGACCTTAATCAATGGCCCGAAATGATAGATAACGTCATCCCCTACATCGGCGGCGAAGAAGAAAAAAGCGAAAAAGAACCGCTTAAAGTATGGGGCAAGATTAACGGCAGCGTCATCGAAAACTGCACGGATGTCAATATCACCGCGCAGTGCATAAGAGTGCCCGTGACCGACGGTCACATGGGTGCCGTATTCGTCAAGTTCCGCAAAAAGCCCTCGAAAGAGGAGATACTTTCGGCTTGGAAAGAATACAAGGGCGCGCCGCAGGAATTGAAACTTCCCTCCGCACCTAAGCAGTTCATCACGTACTTTGAAGAAGACAACCGTCCCCAAACTGCTCTTGACCGCGATATTTACGGCGGCATGGGCGTTTGTGCCGGAAGACTCCGCGAAGATACGGTATATGATTACAAATTTATCGGTCTTGCACACAACACGTTGCGCGGTGCCGCAGGCGGCGCCGTACTTATCGCCGAATTGCTCGCCGCAAAAGGTTATTTTGACTGATAACAGACTTCCAAAGCGGCAAATCTCAAATTTGCCGCTTTGATTTTGCATATTTTTTCATAATCGAAATTTTATCGGAGGCATTTTATGGGCACGCTCAGCACAATAAAATCAAAATTACCCTCCTTGTCAAAGGGACAAAAGCAGATCGCAAGCTTTATCCTGACTCATTCCGAAAAAGCCGCGTATATGACCGCCCATGACCTGGGCACAAATGTCGGCGTATCGGAATCGACCGTCGTGAGATTCGCAAACGAGCTCGGCTTTGAGGGATATCCCGAATTGCAGCACGCGCTGCGCGAGGAGATACGCTCAAAACTCACCGCCCTACAGCGTATCGAGCTTGCCAATACGCGCATACCCAAAGATTCTTTGGCGACCAACGTGCTGCTTTCAGATGCCGAAAAGATTAAATCCACCGCAGAGCTTTTGGATAAAACCGCTTTCGATGCGGCGACCGACGCTCTGCTCCGCGCGGACAAGATATACATTCTCGCCGTGCGCTCATCCGCCCCTCTTGCCTCGTTTATGAGTTTTTATCTCCGCCTGCTCTTCGATAACGTCGTGCTCGTTCAAACCACAAGCGGCTCCGAAATGTTCGAGCAGCTTTTGCACATGACGCCGAAGGACGTCGCAGTCGGCATAAGCTTTCCCCGTTATTCGACGCGTGTCATACACGCAATGGACTATGCCCGTTCCTGCGGAGCCTCGACCGTCGCCATCACCGACAGTTCCGATTCGCCGATAGCCAAGCTTTCCGATTATGCGCTTTTGGCAAGAAGCGATATGGTCTCTTTCGTCGATTCGCTCGTAGCGCCTTTATCGCTCATAAACGCGCTCGTTGTAGCGCTCGGCAACAAAATGGGTCCCGAAGCCGAAGAAAAATTCAAAAAGCTCGAAGACATCTGGGATGAATACAACGTTTACGCAAAGAACAGTTAAAGGTAATATCGATGGAAAATGAAAGCAGGAGAAGAGTCGCCGTTTGCGGCGGCGGCGCGGCAGGACTTTTGTGCGCATATTTTTCGGCAAAAAACGGTGATGACGTCACCGTTTTTGAAAAAAATCACGCGCCTGCGCGCAAGCTTGCCATAACGGGCAAAGGCAGATGCAACGTCACAAACGATTCCGAGTTTCAAGAGATATTGCAAAACATCCCGAGAAACCCGAAATTTTTATATGCCGCTTTGCGCGCTTTTTCGCCCGAAGACACCAAATCGCTTTTCGAGTCTTTCGGCGTTGCGCTGAAAACGGAAAGAGGCAACCGCGTTTTTCCCGTCTCCGACAATGCCTATGACATCGTTGACGCGCTCGTAGGCGCTTGTAAAAAAGAAAAGGTGAAAATACTTTGCGATACTCCGATATCGCATTTGTGGCTTGAAAACGGCTCGCTTTGCGGCGTGAAAGCGGCGTCAAAGCAAATCCCGTTTGATAAGGTCGTCATCGCCACGGGCGGCAAATCATATCCTCTGACCGGCTCTACCGGCGACGGCTATTTGCTCGCAAAAGAGGCGGGGCACACGATAATTCCCCCGTCCCCTGCCCTTATTCCGATAGAAACGGAAGAAAGCTGGCCAAAAGCGGCTATGGGACTGTCGCTGAAGAACACCGCTCTTGAAGTCACCGATATAAAAAGCGGAAAAAAGATATTCGGCGATTTCGGCGAAATGCTCTTCACTCATTTCGGAATAAGCGGTCCTATGGTGCTTTCGGCATCGTCATATATCGATTTTTCCGACTGCAAAAGATACAAAATATCAATAGACTTGAAACCCGCACTCGATGAAAATACGCTGGAGATGCGCAT
>JAGAFQ010000071.1 GCA_017612495.1 Clostridia bacterium | reverse complement strand
GAAGGCTTATGAGCTGCTTTCGCAATTAAGTAACTTTTTACCCGATTTTAACTGCGCCGATCGCTGTTTCGATAAAGATACAGTCAAAAAAAGAATTACGGAAAATTCGCATATCGAGAAAAAGAAACTCGATGTGTTTTTTGAGGTTTTTGATATAATTCTCGGCATAGACAAACTCGATATTCAGCGCTTTGAAGATTTCATCGACAGAAAAAACGTATTTGTAAAGGAAGAAAAAGAGAACATATCGAAGCAGATAAAGAGTGATCTCTTCCTCTGTTTCGGAACAGCGGCGGGAATCATCATAATTTTCATTTAGCAAGGAACGTATTATAAGGAGAGAAAAATGGATATTTCACTCATTCTGAAAATAACCGGCATAGGGCTTATTGTCGCAGTGGCGTGCCAGATACTCGAAAAGAGCGGAAGAAATGAGCAGGCGGTGCTTTTGTCAGTCGGCGGCATCGTTATCGTGTTTATTATGATAATCGGGCAGATAGGGAATTTACTTACTATGGTGAAAAATACGTTCGGACTTTGATATGGTGCAGGATATTATCAAAATATGCGGACTGTCGCTTATATGTATCATTTTTTCATATATTGCATCTGTTTATAAAAGTGAATGGCAAAAGCCGATCGTGATTGCGGGCTTTATTATGATAATCGCAAAAACCCTGCCGCTTGCAAAGACGCTTATCGATTTTTTCGGCGATGCCTGCGCCGAATACGGCTTTTCGGGCATCAAGGTGATAATTGCCGTTTTGGCTATCGGCGTGATTTCGGACGTATTTTCGCAGATCTGCCGTGATTTTGAGAGCGAATCGATAGGCACGGCGATAGGAATGTTTTCAAAGATCTCGTCTTTGATAATAATTCTGCCGCTTATTTCCAAGGTGTTTGAACTGATAAAAACGATATTGAATGCCGAATGAAGAAAATATTTTTGATTTTGCTGATCATATTTATTCTGCAAATACCCGCGATGGCTAAGGCGACAGACGGCATCGATATTGCCGACTATCTGCCGCAGGATATCATAGATGAATACAACATATCCGAAGACTATGACTTTATATCCGAAAGCAAATCCGCCTTCTTTGAGGAATTTATAAACAATAGAGATCTGATAATAAAGTTTTTATATCAAAGCGCGGCACTGCTTTTTTTGCAGGTCGCAGCGAAATTTCTTTTGGATGAGAATGATTCCGGCATCTTAAAATGCGTTGACCTTTCGGCAAACATCGTTTTTTCACTCGGAATATACGGCATCATAGAAAGAATAACGGCAGAAACCGTTTTGTTCGTCTCGAAAACACTTGAACTCTCGGCGGGAGTTTCTGCCTTGCAAACGGCGATATATTCGGCGTTTATGCCGAGTGCCGGTGCCGCTTTTTCAAAAGTGCAGACGCTCGTTATTTCCGCCATGGCCTTTGTGTCTCAAAAGCTTTTCGTTCCGTTTTTTGCCTGCCTTTGCGCTGTGTCGATAGCATCTTCCGTTTTCGGCGAAAAATATCTTTCGGATATTATAAAGACCGTCAGAAACGGGGTTTGCATAGCGCTGACGCTTATTATGTCCATATCATTGATAATCATAACGGCGGTGTGCAAATCTGCGACCAATTTGAGCGTTATCACTCAAAAGACAATTCGTCTTGCCTCGACCTCGCTTTTTCCCATTGTCGGCTCATTGCTCGGAGATGCCGCAAATTCCGTTGTGGCAAGCTTTAAGGCGATAATCAACACATCGGGTATCCTCGGGGCTTTATGTATCGTTTTGATGATCGCATCCCCTCTTGTGATAATGGTCCTTTTGAGGGCGGCACTGCTCATATTGAGAATACTGTGTTCATTTTTCGGAGCGGACGGGCTTTATAAGACTGCCGCCGATTTCGGCGCTCTTTCGGATATCGCTTTTGCCTTTTGTCTGTTTGCATCCATTATGTCTTTGTTTTTGATAACTTCAATATCGAATTTCGGGTGATGATTTGAAAAGTCAGGTTTTATGCGTACTTGTCATTTGTATGGTGAATTCCGTTTTGGGCGTGATATTCGATGAAAATAAATATAAATTCACCAAGATCGTAAAAGTGGCATCTGCCGTTTTTATAATGCTTTCGTTTTCTTCGATCATCATTTCAAAGCCCGATCTTGCTTTGCCCGTTATCGAAGAAAAGACCGCTTTTGAATTTTATTTTGACGGCGAAACAAAAAGGATTTTTGCAAAAAACCTTGCGGAGGGAATACAGAAATATATTCAAAAAGAATATGAGATAAATGCCGACGTTTCTGCCGAATTTGAAATAAAAGACGGCGAAACGGATATTGAAAATATCACGATCATATCGGATGGCTTCGGCGCCGTTGCCAAAGCCGAGATCGGCAATTTTATCAAATACACATACGGCGCAAAAACAACTTTTGAGGATAGAAAATGAATTTCGGTTTTGCAGATTTTATAAAAAAGCACTCAATGGTAATTTCCGTTTTGCTCGGTATATCGGCGCTCATCCTCTTAATTCTTGCACCAAAGGGTGACACACCTATGCAAAGCAAAAAAGATGTGACCGAAAATTTTGATTTAGCGGAATATACGGAGGATGTTGAGAATAAGATTAAGCAAATAGTAAAATCTCTTTCAGACTGCGATGAGTGTGAAATACTCATAACGTTTCAAGACGACGGCGAAAACGTATATGCCGAAGAAGAAACGAATGTGAGTGCCGACGTTTTCGCCTTTGGCGAAAGCGAAAGTGAAAAGCTTATTATAAAGCACAAATTTCCCAAGATATGCGGTGTGCTCGGTGTGTGCCCGAATATAAGTTCGGCGGAGCGCGCAAATATCATTAAGGGGATAGCGTCGCTTTTTGATATCTCATACAGTCGGATAGAAATAATGTCAAAACAGTAATTTATAAAAAGGAGATAAAGAAATGCTTGATTTTATTCAAAAGAGAAGCCGCGTAGACTTATTGCCGAAGGAGTGCCGTAATGCCGATTTGCCCGCCGAAAACGATGATGCAGTCGAAGAGACTGAAAAAGTGTCATACCGCCAAAGACTAAAAGATTTTGCCGGCGGCATCAAAAACATTAAGATCTCAAAGCGCACCATAGCCGCGGTCGCTTCTGTTTTTGTCATAGGTTTTGCCGTCTTTGCAAATTGGTTTTGGTTCGGTGACGGCGAAAAGCCGGCAAACGATAACAGCGACAAAGGCATCTCGGCTGAAAACGACGAGTCCTTGACAACGTTCTTCGCCGTGACTCAAATCAACCGTCAAAGAGCAAGAGATGAGGCAATGGACGTTTTGCAAAACGTAATAGACGATGCGGGCGCTCTTGAAACGCAAAAAGCGGAGGCTCTTTCGTCGATAGGCAAAATTGCCGATGAGATCGCCATGGAAGCGGATATCGAAACTCTTGTCAAGGGCAAAGGATTTGAGGAGT